>JAJYIS010000110.1 GCA_021789945.1 Thermoplasmata archaeon
ACATGGTCTCCTGCCAGGGCGGATCCTCCTTCATGTTGCTCAGAATTGGTTGAGCCGATAGATAACCCCTGGGAAGGGATTCCAGCGCCCCGGTCGGGATTCGGACCCGAGTCCCGAGCTCGACAGACTCGGATGATAGGCCGCTACACTACCGGGGCATCGCTGGAACACTCATCACATAGCGGCCGACAAATCGCCTTCGTGAGGCAGAAGCGAACTCCGTATATAATATTTGGCGGGTCTGGAACTTGCTGGCCAAACGGCCGTTCAGGCCTTCTCCTCTGGCTTCGGGATGGCGATGGCCTCGGTCGCGACGAGCTTCGGCGGGTCCTTGAACTCCTCGACGGGTCTGGTGGTGTAGATGCCGCACCTCATGCAGTAGAAGGATACGAACTCGTCGTCCTTGGTGTCAGCGATGAGCTCTCTTCCGCATTGCCTGCACTTCGTCTTCATCTCGACCAGTTTCATCTGCTTCAGCCCTTGGGCAAGTTCGGAATGACAGGGAGTTCTTTAAGCTTTGTGCAGCCGGAGTCACTTCCATTTCACGAGGATCTCCTCGCGCCTGAAGATCCGGAGGCTGATCCAGAGGATGGCCGCGTCGATCGCGAACACCAGCATGCTGACCAGGAACAGCGGGAGCAGCCCCGACGCGAGGACGCCAGTCATGCTGAGGATGAAGAACAGGATGATTGGCATCACCAGCACGCCGCCGATCTGCTGCGACACCCTCACGTCGCTGACCTTCGAGGAGATGAGCACATTGGCGAGGATGCTCATGAGGCACATCCCGGGCGCCAGGAGCACCATCCCGAGGAGCCAGTACGCGTTCGGGAGCGGATGCGAGCCCAGCTCGGGACTGACCAGCAAGTCCACCACGCCGGCCGCGATCAAGAAAGCCATCCAGGTGGCTCCGATGCTTATTAAGAAGATCGAAGCCGACTTCCCGACGAGCAGCTCGAAGTCGCTGATTGGCGTGGCGAGCAGCGGTTCGAGGCTCCTGTTAGTCTTCTCTCCAACGAAGCTGTACGACGCGGTCACGGTCGGGATCATCACCGGGATCAGGATCAGCCATAGGAGGAGAAGGTTGAACAAGATGTCCCTGAGCTGCTTGGCCTGGTCGTTACCGCCGACGTAGAACGACCCGCGGATGTAGTTCCCGCCGTCGTCCTGGACGCTCGCGAGCCTGGAGTTGAAGATCAGGCAGTCCTGGATCGAAGTGTTCGAGATGTCGACCGATGTCAGGACGGACCTAGTCACTGTCGAATTGCCGACTATGCAGGAGGTGAGCACGCAGTTCGTCATGTTCACACGCTCTAGCCTCGCGTCGGCCAGAGTGATGTTGGAGAGCGAGACGCCCTCATAGTTGATCGTCACCGTGATGTTCAGATGGACCTCGCCCGTGCTCTGGGTCCCCACACTGTTGATAACGGAGATGTAGATCATCGGCAGGACGATGGACAGGATGAGCGGCATCACGATCAGAGTCATCAGGATGTACTTGTTCTTCCTGAACTCCGCGAAGTCCTTCCTCGTGACGGCCATGACGCGGTCGAAGTTCATCTCTGCCCGCCTCCGACCAGTTTCAGGTAGACATCCTCGAGGGACCGCTTGAGCTCCGAAACGTACTCCACCTTCGCGCCTGCTCTCGTGAGGGCGTCCACGATCGCCGGGTTCCTCTTCTCGGGGTCATCGAGGTCGATCATGATCTTGCCGCCCTCGACGCGCGCCTTGGATGCGCCTTCGATCCCCCTCACCGCATCGACGAACCTTTCCGGGCTATCGGAGAGCTCGATCACGGTGGTGCGTCCCCAGAATCTGCTGGTGAGCTCCTTTGGGGAGCCGGCCGCGAGAACCGTCCGGTTCATGATCGCGGTCCGGTCACAGAGCCGTTCGACCTCGTCCAGGTGATGGCTGTTGATGAAGATCGTCCTGCCCTCTCCGCTCAGCTGGAGGAGGAACTCGCGGACGGTGACCGAGGCTGCGGGGTCGAGTCCCGCGGTCGGTTCGTCAAGGAACACTATCTGCGGGTTGTGGACGAACGCCCTCGCGATGGCGATCTTCTGCTTCATGCCCTTCGAGTACGTCGCGATGGGCTCCTCCCTCCTGTCCCAGAGCTCGAGCATCCTCAGGAGCTCCTCGATGCGCTTCTCTCGCTTGTCCTTCGGCACTCCGTAGAGCTGCGCGTAGAAGTCCAGGTTCCTCGTCGCGCTGAGCGACTCGTACAATCCAGGCGATTCGGGCAGCAGGCCGACGACGCTCCTGATGCTCGAAGCGTCGGGCTCCTTGTTTATCTCGAAACCGTTGACATAGGCCGTTCCGGAGGTCTGGCCGATCAGGCAGCATAGCATCCGGATCGTGGTAGTCTTTCCAGCACCGTTGGGACCCAAGAGCCCGAAGACCTCCCCGTCGTTGACCTTCAGGTTCAGGTCCTCGACGGCGACCTTGCCGTCGTAGTTCCTTCCCAACCCGATCGTCTCTATCATGTCAGGTCCGCCCTGGGCCGAGCTCCGTCCACTGAGAACGACCGGCCCAAGATAAATCTCTCGGTGGAAAGCCGCTGCTCGAGGTGCCGAGGGTCATCTGGAAGCCATGATCTTCAGGATGGCCTCCGCGGGCGCCCCGTCGGTCTCCTCGAGTGCCTTCTTCGCCTGAGCTGCGGTGCACCCGGTCTGCGACATCACCAGCTTGACGTCCTCCTCCGAGACCCCGCCCTCTTCCGCAGGCTGTTCGGCCATCGAGCGCGGCCTCTCCTGAGGCGTGCCCACGATCTGGAACGTCTTCTGTCCCTGGACGGTCATCGCGGAGACCTCGGCGTCCTTGAAGACGATCTCTTTGGTGCGGGTCCTGATGACCACTTCCTCCACGTCAACGACGTCCTCCTGGGTGATGCCCATGCGCTTCATCATGGCCTTCATCTGCTTCGGGTTCATCCTTCCGCCTGGCATCAAGTCGACAGCCTCCTGATAGCGTCCCATCTGGAACTGGGAATCTTGATAAAAGGTTTTGGCTGTTGACTCGCATTTGGGTCCTGAAGGCTAGGCCTCGTCAAGGAGATGGCAAGGATGAACGCTGAAGATTCAGGGGTCGAAGGTCGGAGGGTCAAGTGGACCAAAGCCGGCGCGGTCGTTCTCGTGGCGGCCGTCGTCGTGCTGTCGGCGCTGTTCTCGTTCTACTACATCCAGGCAAATGACTACCACGACGCCAAGTACCGGTCGCAGTGGGTCCTCGTCTACGACCTGTGGTCCACCGCGCTCGCGACATCGGAGCTCTGCCATGACATCACGGGCCTCACGAACGGCACGCTGGAATATCGCGCTCTGTGGGGACAGGGCCTGTTGGACGATCTCGGCTCCATGGGCAACTCTGCGTGGGCCATCCGGGAGATGTACCTCAACGACGAGGCGAGGAATGACACTTTCTACAGTCTCTGGAAGGCGCTTGACGCGTTCGAGAGCAGGGCCTTGCAGGTCGTCTTCCCGCTCTGGGACAACGTCACTCAAGGGACCCCATTTGTCGAGAATTCCACGGCGAACGCGCAGATGACGCTCGCCTACAGCATCTTCGGCGGGCTTCACGGAGAGTTCGACAAGGCCTTCAAGGTCGACCCGTACCAGGATTACGGTGCCAGCTGGGAGCGAGAACCTTATTCGCTCGTCGACAGGCTCGACCTTCAGTCGATCAAGGATTACGCCTCGCAGCTGGACTCGCTGCTATGAGGCGGCCACATGATTTCCTTGGCTTGCCTGGACTTCACGTGGAAATGTTTTATACGCCCTGCGAGCATTGATGACACATTCAAGTCCGGAGGTCGGTGAGAAGCATGGCCGGTACGGAGAAGGACCTGATGGAAGCCCAGGACGCGATGGCGAACGGCGACTTCGAAGGCGCTGTCTCGAAGTTCAACAAGGTGCTCAAGGCCGACCCGAGCTGCGCCGAGGCGTACTTCGGAAAGGCCGAGGCGTCCGTGGGCGTCCCGAAGATGTCGCCCGAGGAGGTCATGGCGCTTTACAAGAAGGCCGTCGACCTCGACTCCAAGAACCCGATCTACCACTCGTCGTACGCCGCGTACCTGCTCGAGATTGGCAGGTTCAACGAGGCGGAGGCCGCGTACCAGAAGGCGGCCGAGCTGGACCCGGACAACGCCAGGTACTACTACTCGGAGTTCGGCATGGAGTACATCCTCCGCGCGCCCGTCGTGATGGAGAAGTTCCTGGACGACAAGACCAAGGAGATGATCCTCAAGAAGGGGCTGAGGTATCTTCTGAAGGCCGCGGGGATCACCGAGGAAGAGGCCAAGAGGCTGCTCTGAGCCGGGGTCTCAGGTTAGCCGCGAGCTTTTCGTCTGCTTTCCAGAGCACGCCTTGCAGACCCCGGTAATCGGGTCCGAGTCCTTCCCGCAGACCAGCCGCCCGCAGATGGGGCATGTGCTCGTGGCCGGCCGGCCGCAGAGGCTGCAGATGCCTATCATCGACATTGCGGTTGGAGAAGCGGACACGGCCGAGATAAAGCCTTCCCAGGACGGCGTCCATCGGACCCTGACGCACGGGCTATCTCAGCCTGAGCCACTCGAGCGCCTCGACGACCCCTTTCCCGTCCCCCGAGCTCGCGACATGCGACGCCGCCTTCTTGGTGCACTCGAACGCGTTGGCGACCGCGATGCCCCAGCCGCACTCGCGGATCATCGCCTCGTCGTTGTCGGAGTCGCCGATCGCGGCAACGTCCTGGATGGAGATGCCAAGGACCTCGCACGCCTTCCTCACGCCGACGAGCTTGTTCATCCCCTTGGACATTATGTGGACCGCCCAGCCGGTGGTCTCGACCTCGACGTCCCAGCCCTCCAGGACCTTCTTCACGTCGTCCAGGTCCACCTCGCGCTTCAGGCCGACCTCCGTCTCGCGCCACCTGTCAGTGAACAGGCGCTCGGCGCCCATCTTCGTCACCAGGTACTCGTAGGCCTCCATCGGCATCCTCTGGTCCCCGAGCACCCAGACCTTCTGCTTGAAGCACACGATGCCGCCGTTCTCCGCGATCACGGGGCCTGTGAGCCCGAGGTAGTTCGAGAGGGCGTACGCGATCGGCAGCACGTTCCCGCTCGCGAGCATCACCTGCACCCCGGAGTCCTGGACGGCCCTGAGCGCGGCGACCGCCTCGAGGCTCACCCTCCTAGAATCGTCCGCGAGCGTCCCGTCGATGTCCACCGCGAGCGCCTTCACCTGGCCCTTACCTGGCCGGCCCTTCCTCGGGCTGTCCTCGGCTATCTTCTCAGCTCGCCCAGGGTAGTGATTCTCTCTGCAAAAGCGTTGTGCTTGTGTATGGACTCCTCGCTCTCGGTCCTGACGGTCACATGCACGCTGTCGTCGAGCTTCCTGTACTTCCTCAGGAGCTTCCCCAGGATATCCCTCACGACATCCTCGACGAACTTCGGGTTCCTGTGCGCCCTGAGCACCACCGCGGCCTCGTCCGAGCGCTTCAGGATGCCGTACGTGGGGCTGCTGAGCGAGCTCTCGACGATCTCGATCAGGTCGTCCGCCTCGACCTCGACATGCTCGGGCACCTCCATCATCAGGACCGTCGTGTTCCGCTGGTTGTGCGTGATCGTGGGCACGAAGGACTTGAGCTTCTTCAGCTCGGGCACCTCCTGGCTCAGCTGGTGGTGGATGCTC
>JAJYIS010000111.1 GCA_021789945.1 Thermoplasmata archaeon
CTCTTGGAACTCTTCAGAGCACCCCCGATCCAACATATAGCCGGACCATTCAGGGTCTGGCTCCGACGTCGATCTACTGCGGCGACATGAACGATGATGGAAAGGTCGACCTTGCGATGTTGTCTTCCAAGAACAATCTGACCTTCGGCATCTTCCAGGGCTCGGCGGGCAGCATCTGGCCGTCGAGTTACGACTTCATGTTCCCCACCGGCGGCATTCCGAGGCACATACTCATAGGGAATCTTGGCTCGGACTCGCATACAGACCTCGCGATATCAAGTGCTCGGAGTGACTGGTCAGGTTCCAGCATCGCACTGTATCCTGCGAGGACTCCTACCACCCCGACCTTCTCCAACTCCAATCGGACATACATGGGCGATCTCGCAGGCTCAGCGAGCATGGCCGCCGTGGGAGACTTCAACGGGGATGGGGTGAAGGAGATTGCGCTCCTCTACCCGGCAAACGCTTCATTGGAATTCGTCTCCACATCCACAGGCCAGGCATACTACCAACCCCTCGGGTTCATCCCATCCAAGATGGTCGTCTCGGATTTCAACAGGGACGGTCGTGATGACCTGCTCATCTCCAGTCCAAACAGCATGGACCTCATGCTCTGCTACGGAAGCGCCGACCTTTCCAGCCCGCTCACGTTCGACACGCTTGTATGCGGCGGGAACGTGACCGCGTTCGCTACTGGCGATTTCAACAACGACTCGATGGTCGACGTGGTTGCAGCCACGGACGACGGCCGGCTTGACATCTTCTACAACACCGGGAGCACTACCTCCCCGTTGGGATCGCCTTCGGAGCTTGTCGTCGCGTCCGGCGTCTCGATACCGGCAGTCACGGTAGGCGACTTCAACTCGGATGGCCGCGATGACATCGCGTACACGAATTCCTCTCTGAACATCAGCATATCGTTCCAGAGAGCTTCCAGCCCGTACTTCCTGGCCACGCCGGACACCACTCTATTCCACACGATCGGCGGGACCTTCACGAGCCTCTGGAGTGCCGAGCTCAAGGGCGACTCGAAGACGGACATCGCGGCGATGAGGTCCTCAGACAAGACCATCTACCTGTTCGACCAGAATGACTTCATGACATCACGGACGCCCTATGCGTCCTTCAGCCTCCCGGACGTTCCGAGCTTCGTCTCGGTCACCGATGCGACCGACGACGGCCACGCGGACGTGTTGGCGACGTTCGCGTCCGCCGACCTCGCGTTCCTCTACGAGCAAGTCAATGGTACCCTGCCGGCATCGCCCTCGATGACCTTCGTCACCGGCTCTGCGCCCGACTATTCGCTCGTCGCCGACCTCGGACAGAACCACATGCAGTCGCTTCTCGTGAGCGATTCAGGGTCGCACACGGTCTCCGTCTGGGACCAGATCAACACACCGCCAGTGGCGCATGCGGGAGGGCCGTATAGCGTCGTGGAGGGCATCGGGCTCGAGCTGAACGGCTCTGTATCAGACAGCGCGTCCCAGATCCCGTACATGCAGTACCGCTGGGACTTCGGGGACGGGAACAGCTCGTCGTGGTCGACCAACAGTTCCGTCGTTTACGCATACGCGGCCGAGGGCTCCTACAGCGTCACGCTCGAGGCAATTGACCCCGGCGGTCTCGTCGGGGTCAACACGACGACGGTCACGGTGCTCGACAGCGTGCCGATCGTCGACTTCTCATGGAGCCCTGCGAACCCGGCCGAAGGTCAGCTCATCACAATCACCGACTACACCAACTCGACGGACGCCGTCGTGATGATCAACTGGACCATCAACGGCCAGCTGGTCTCCACTGGGATGAACCACACGCTCAACATGACCCTCCAGGACGGCACCTATATCATCACGCTTCAGGAGACGGACGATGACGGCTCCGTCTCCAGCCTGACGAAGACGATGGTGGTCGCCCAGACCCCGCCGCAGGTCACCATCCTGGCTCCCGCGTCGGCCACCGAGGATGATGTAGTGAGCTTCACCGCTCAGGTCGACCCGTGGCACTCCGGGCTCGGGGAGAACATCACCAGCTACGAGTGGGACTTCTCATACTCGGGGACGTTCGTCGTCCAGAACATCTCGATCGGCAACACCACCTCGTGGTCCTTCCAGGTGAGCGTCGACACGGCGAACTTCACCGTGGTCGTCAAGGTGACGGACACCGACGGCCTCCAGGCATATGGGTTCTTCAACATAACCATCTTCGATAGGACCAAGGTGGACCTCCAGGTCCTCACCCCGAACCCCATATACGAGTTCCAGGAGGTGAGCTTCTCGGCAGTCGTGGACGCGTCGCACCCGGCCGTGTCGTTCGAGTGGCAATTCAACGCGACCCCTTCAGGTCCGTTCGTGTCCGACCTGACGACGACCGATGGCAACATCACGCACAGGTTCATGTCTGCAGGCTACTTCCTCGTGAAGGTCAAGGTCACCGTGTCGAACGGCTCTTCGGCGATCGGTTCGAACTCCGTGTATGTCGCGAACCTGGTCCCGACAGGGACCTTTGATCAGTTCGTCAATTTGACTAGGGACCCAGACCTGACGAACGAAATCACCTTCAACATATCCAACCTCTGGGCTGCGTATCCTGACATCACATGGATCTCATGGGAGTTCGGGGACGGCAACGTCACGTACTGGTTCGGCCACGTGGGATCGAACATCACCCATATCTACGTCCCGAACAAGGACTACGACTTCGTGCTGAATGTCACGGACGACGACGGCTCGACCCTGCTCTTGACCAAGACCTTGATGCTGAATGCGCCCTCCATCATCGTCGCGTCCCCGCAGGGCGACTCCGTCATCCGGGCGGGGACGCCCTTGAGGTTCCTGGTCAGCAGCGACTCGCTCTCCTGGGTCAAGTACTCCCTTGACAACGGCGCCATGACCAACTTCTCGAGCCAGTGGGAGATATCAACCGCCGGCTGGGCAGACGGCGACTACGCCCTCGAGGTGAAGGCCGCGGACACCTATGGGAACGTGGCTAACATCAGCATCACCGTCACGGTCGACGATCAGGCGCCGGTGGTGACCGTCCTATGGACCGGGACATCGGTCTACGGCGGCAGCGTGATGAACATCTCGATCAACATCTCGGAGCCACACCTCAACTCGAAAGAGGTCTTCCTGCTGGTGAAGTTCCCGGGCTCTACTTCCCCGACCCAGTATCTCATGAAGCCCTCGGGGAACGGCGTCACCTACTACGCTCTCGTCGAGGTCCCGAGGAGGGCCGGAACGCTCGAGTTCGGGTTCAACGTGACGGACCTGGCGGAGAACACCGCGGTCACGTCCACGTACTCGGTCTCCGTGAAGCTGCAGTTCATCGATGTCGCATGGCCCTTCCTGCTCGCGCTCGCGGTCCTCGCGGCCCTCGGGACCGCCGGGTACTTCGTGCGCGAGGTCAAGATCGCGGTCGACGAGACCTTCGTCATATACAACGACGGCAGGCTGATCGCGCACAGCACCCGGCACCTCAAGCCCGGCATGGACGACCAGGTCCTGGGAGGCATGTTCGCGGCCATCCAGGACTTCGTCAAGGACTCGTTCAAGGACGTGACGTCCTTCACCCTCCGGAAGATAGAGTTCGGCGAGAAGAGCGTGCTCATCGAGAAGGGCGACCACCTGTTCCTCGCGGTCATCCTGCACGGGAAGGCCTCGAGGAAGGTCGCGTCGAGGATGGTCCGGATAGTCGACGAGATCGAGGAGCACTTCTCCGGCCCTCTGAAGGAGTGGGACGGGGATCTCGAGGCCCTGAGGGGCGTGAGCGACATCGCCAAGAAGCTATATTCGAAGGCGCCCTTGCTGTCCTCGTTCAGGAAGCAGAACACATAGGTGAGAACACTTGACGCTCCCGCTGCCCGACCCGATCTCGATCCTGGGCGTCACACTCTTCTGCCTCGCGATGGCCATCGTAGCCTACAAGCGCAGGATATTCGAGCTCACGGGGTCCGTCTCGGCCTTCATCGTCGGCATGGTCATCGGGATATGCGGGGACGTGCTCTGGCTCATACTCTTGCTAGTGTTCCTCATGTCCAGCTTCGGCGCGACCAAGTACAGGTTCGAGTGGAAGAAGGCCCAGGGGTTCCAGGAGGGCACCAAGGGCGAGCGCACCTGGCGGAACGTGCTCGCGAACGGGGCCATACCGACCGCGATTGCCCTCGCGAGCTTCGTCGCTCAGTCAATCGGCTCCGCGGGCGCGTTCTTCAGCAAGGACATCGCGAGCTTCATGTTCGTGTCTGCGATAGCGGTCGCGGCCTCAGACACCGCCGCGAGCGAGATCGGCATCGTTGACCCGAGGGTCTACCTCATCACGACCTTCAAGCCGATCGCGAGGGGCACCGACGGCGGCGTCTCGCTCACAGGGCAGTTCGCGGCGTTCATCGCGGCCGCTTACACCTCGGTGGTGTCGTACGTGATCTTCGCCGGCCTGGACAAGTCCTTGCTCGCGGGCCCGTCCACCCTGTTCATACCGATGCTCTGCGGGTTCCTCGGGTGCCAGATAGACAGCGTCATAGGCGCCACCTGGGAGCGGGACAAGAAGATCGGGAAGCTGGGGAACAACTTCCTGTCGATAGCGCTCGGAACGCTCATCGCACTCGCGCTCGCGCTGCTCTAGGCCTTCTTCAGAACGTATACATACATCGGGACGCCCCTGTACGTCCTCCAGATCCTCCAGCCGGTCCTGTCGCACAATTCCTTCATCTCATCGGGGGTGACCATCAGCAGGTCCCACCAGCCTCCGACATGGCCCCTGTAGTGCGTCCTCAGCGTGACCTGGCCAGGAGGCCGTCCTCGGGCGATGTTCATCTTGTGGTATCTCAGGTGCTCGCGCTTCTTGGTGTCCGTCGGATGCACGGACTCTGCGACGAACACACCGTCGTCCCTGATGATCCCGTGCAGGCTCCTGAGCATCCCCCCGACCTTGTCCATGTCCCCGCACAGGCCGAAGTTGTTGAACAGCGCGATGGCGGCGTCGAAGCTGTCCCGCCCGAACCTGAGGTCGCACGCGGACATGTTCACGAGTTTCTTGACGCCCCGCAGCCTCGACACCTCGAGCGCCTTGTCCGAGATGTCTATGCCGACGACCTCATGGCCTTTCTCCTGGAGGTACAGCGCGGCCCTGCCGGCGCCCACGCCGAGGTCGAGCACCCGGCCCTTCACATGCCTCAGGCCCTTCCTCTCGGGCTCGGGGAACCTGTCGAACCCCCTGAAGTAGAAGCCCATGTCCTGTTCGTCCAGGTAGCCGTCGTCCCTCTCCATCTTCAGCTTGTACCGCTTCCCCGCGTGGTAGTCCATGAGCGCCTGGCCGAAGAGGTCCTCGTCCTTCATGCGGACATGATGGATTCCGGAGCTTAAGCGCTATTCTCAAGCAGCTCGAGCTCGTCGAGCACGGATTCCAGGGATTTCACACGCGCGTCCGCGAGCCTCGAGGGCGTCCCGCCCTCGTGAACAACCTGGATCGCATGCATCCCCGCGTTCCTCGCGCCCTCGATGTCGCTCCTGGCCTCGTCCCCGACGTGAACGGAGGCCCACGGCGCCACCCTGAGCTTGTCGAGCGTGAATGTGAAGGCCGCTTCCGCGGGCTTGCGCACCTGGGTCTCGTTCGAGAACATCGTGGCGT
>JAJYIS010000112.1 GCA_021789945.1 Thermoplasmata archaeon
GCATCCCTTGACGAACCCGCGAACCGCCTCGAGTGTCTCGTCCTCGCTTCCCAGGCCGGGCCCGATGGCCACGACGTCGCATTGGCGGGACATCTCCAGGAGGCCATGGACGTGCTCCGTGCCGAGTCTCTCACCGGCAAGGGGCCTCACGATGATATTTGGGGAGTAGATCGAGACGGGGAGCGCCGCGGACTCAGGCGTCGCGACGAACGTGAGGTCGACCCCGGACCTCATCGCGGCCATCCCAGCGAACGCAGGCGCTCCAGTGTACGGCCCGCCGCCTATGACCAGGACTCGTCCCGCGTCGCCCTTGTGCGCGTCCTTCTTCCTTCGGGGGACCAATGAGAAGTCGCCTGGGCCGCAGAACAGCTCCGCCTCCGCGGGGATGCCGATGTCCTCGACGACTATCTTGCCAGAGTTCCTCGCATCCATGCCTCGCTTGGCCGCGTGGAACGTGATCGTCACGTCTGGGTGTACTTGGACTTCCGACGGCCAGCCCGAGGGCACGTCGACGGATATGACTGGCTTCTTCGAGTTGTTCATCGCCCTGATGAGCCGCGGGTAGGGATCCCTGGGCCGCCCCTGCAGCCCGACCCCCAGCAGGGCGTCCACCACAAGGTCGTAGTTCCCTGGTTCGAACGAAGATGCTGGCCGGAGCCTGTCGCGCACCCTATCGAGATTTGCCCTCGCGATGTCGCCTGAGACCTCCTGCTCCGGCTCGGCCAGGAAGACGTCCACCTGCAACTCCTTCGAGAGGTGCCTCGCCGCGACGAATCCGTCCCCGCCGTTGTTCCCTTTTCCGCAAAGCACTGCGATTCTGGAGTCCGGCTTGGAGTTGGAGAGGATGTACCTCGCGACCGCCGCCCCCGCGTTCTCCATGAGGGTGATCGTCCGGACCCCGAGGTAAGAGGCGTTCGTGTCGAGGACTCGGACCTCCTCCGGCGGTAACGGTCTCCTGGTCACGCGTTCGCATCGCGTCGACCGCTATTAAACCTGACGAGGCGCACGGCTCCGGAGAGGAGCCAGATTAGCCGGACAAGGCCTCGGAGTTCAAAAAGAAATATATACGCAGAACCCTTAGACGTCATCGCCGGCAGGGATTCCGTAAGTGAGCGAGATCAAGCGCCTTGTTTTGGATGTCCTGAAGCCACACCACCCGACCATACTCGAGGTCGCCCGAAGGCTCGCAATCCTCAACGGCGTGTCCGGGGTCAACCTCACCCTTGAGGAAGTGGACCGCGAGACCGAGAGCATCAAGATAACGATCGAGGGCACCTCGATCGACTTCGAGAACGTCGAGGAGACGATCTCGGACTGCGGCGCAGTCATACATTCCCTGGACAGCGTGTCTGCGGGGAAGAAGCTGGTGGAAGAGGTCGAGACGCCGCAGGACCGCTACCCCTGATGCTTCGGCTTGGGCATCGTCTTGAGCTTGGCCGCCACCTGGCGGATCAGGACGGGCTTCTTCAGCTTCGGCTCGACAAGCACCCTCCCCTCGTTCCTGTGCCAGAACCTGGGATATGACTTCTCGAGTTCGAGTATGCAATCCAGGCGGAGCGACTTGACCGCCTCGAACAACATCTGAGCTGTGGGCGCCTCAGTGGCATCCCTGCGAGGTATCCTCCGTCCGTCCTCCCTGCTCGACCGCAGGTCGAAGTAGGTCGGCCAGAGCACGATCGCCTTCTCCGGGTCAACCGCCATCAGAACGCCTCGCCTGAGCGAAGGTGGCCCCGCTATCTAATCTTGTCGGTACCGCGGTCGAGCATCTGGCAAGTGCGGGCGGGGGCACCCGCACTGGTCTCTCGAATGCTTAATATCCGGCTTTGCGATGCGGAGCGAAGGCGGGACCTGGAATGATTGACGAAGGTTTGGCCGAGACGCTCTTGGACGAGGCATCGAAGGCGTCGCCCATTTTGGCCGAAGTGCGCATGGAGAGCAGGGACAACAGGCAGATATCCATCAAGTCCGGGCAGGTCAGCAGCATCATGTCGGCTCACGATGCTGGCCTGAACGTCAGGATCGTTCTCACTTCCGGCATAGGGTTCGCTAGCAGCAATGTCGTATCGAAGCCCGAAGGGCTCAAGCTCGTCCAGCACGCGCTCAAGCAGGCCAAGAACGCGCGGAGGAAGACCCCTGTGTCGCTGTCCCCGGAGCGCCCGGTGCGCACTAGCTGGGAGGTCCGCCAGAAGCACCCGCTCGTGGACGTCACCACGGAGGAGAAGCTCGAGCTCCTCCGCGCCATCGACTCCGCCGTCATCAAGACCGGAGTGAAGGTCCAGGGGAGGTACTACGAGCTCAAGGACTGGGAAACGAGCGGCTATTTCGTGAACTCCGAGGGTAGCGCGATAAGGTCGTTCCTCCCGAGACTGGACATAGAGAGCTACAACCTCGTCTCCGCGAAGGGCGAGACCGAGCAGTCCCTCAGGCAGTTCGCATCCGGCGGTGGCTGGGAGACCAAGGATGAATGGCATCTCGAGAAGGTGCTTCCGGACGAGATGAGGATGCTCAAGAGGCAGATCGAGAAGGGCAAGCGGGTCAAGCCGGGCAAGTACGACCTCGTCTGCGGGCCGGAGGTCGCCGGGATCGCCGCTCACGAGTCCTGCGGCCATCCGATGGAGGCCGACCGGATCCTGGGCCGCGAGATGTCCCAGGCAGGGAAGTCGTTCGTCACCCCTGAGATGGTCGGCCAGAGGGTGGGCTCGGAGTACGCGACCGTCATCGACGACCCCACCGTGCCCGGCACATACGGATACTACGCCTACGACGAGGAAGGTGTCAAGGCTCGGCCCAGGTACCTGTACAAGGAGGGGCTCATCAACGAGTTCCTGCAGAACAGGGAGACAGCATCGAAGTTCGGCATCCAGAGCAACGGCTCCTCCAGGGCCGAGAACTACCTGAGGGAGCCCATCGTGCGGATGGCCAACACCTACGTGGCCCCCGGTGACTTCGAGCAGGACGAGATCATCGGATCCATAAAGGAGGGCGTCGTGATGCACTCCTTCACCGAGTGGAACATCGACGACAAGAGGTACAACCAGAAGTATGTCTCGCGGGAGGCGTACTTCATCAACGACGGGGAGCTCGCCGGGCCAGCAAGGAAGTGCACGCTCGAGGTGACCACCCCGGGCTTCTGGGGCGCCATCGACGCCGTCTCGAAGAAGATTGACTTCGTGCCGGGAGAGTGCGGGAAGGGCGACCCGATGCAGAGCATGTCTGTCACCATGGGCGGGCCGATGGTCAGGCTCAGGGGGGTGACTCTGAAATGAGCGAGCTGGCAGAGATCGCTGAGCGCGTGATGGAGGCGTCCCGCGAGGCAGGGGCGACCGATGCCGTGGCCGAGGCCATCGACACCGCGGTCCGCCAGATCAGGTTCTCCAACAGCCAGATCGACGCCGTGAACTCGTGGAGCGAGAGGCACCTTGCGCTCTTCGTCGCCGTAGGAAAGCGCGTCATGTCCTCGGACATAAGAGAGCTGGAGTCCGCGGAATCGACGGCGAAGCACCTCGTCTCTCTCGCAAAGAGTTCCCCTCCGAGCAAGTCGTACGGCGGCGTCGCGAAAGGGAAGCAGAAGTACAGGAGGGTGACCGCGGACAGGAAGATCGTCGACCTGCGGGACCCGTCCAAGTACGCCTGGGATGCGATCGTCGCCGCCGAGTCCGAAGGTGCGGTCAATGTCGGCGGGACCTTCTACGCATATCACGAATCCGTCGGGATAGCGTCGACGGGGGGAGCGAACGGGTCCGACGAGAGCGCGTCCGTGAACCTGTCCGTGAGAGCGTTCTCTCAGCCGGAGGCCTCCGGGCACGCGGTCTGCTGCGCCCCGCGGCTGTCCGGCATGAAGGCTGGCGAGGCCGGCAGGAAGGCTGGCGAGCTGGCCTCTAGGGCCAAAGAACCGGCACCGGGCCAGCAGGGGAAGTTCGACCTGGTCATCGAGCCGCTCTGCCTGGGGAGCTTCGTCCAGTCGACCTCGGGTATGATGAGCGCCCTGCGGGTCGAGATCAGCAACTCGATGTTCATCAACAAGATAGGCAAGAAGGTCGCATCGGAGGACGTCACGTTCGCAGACGACCCGACCATCGACTCGACGTCAAGGCGCTCGTTCGACCACGAAGGCGTCCCGACGAGGCGGAACGTCCTGATCCAAGAGGGCGTGCTCAAGACCTACCTGCACAACACATCCACCGCGAAGAGGTTCAGGACCAAGACCACCGCGAGCGCCGGGCCACTCATCCCAACATCGTCCTCGTTCGCCGCGCAACCGATCCCCGTGCATCCGGTCCTGGCTCCGGGCGACTGGACGGTGGACGAGCTGATCTCCGACACGAAGAGCGGCCTCTACATCAACAACACATGGTACACGCGCTTCCAGAACTACGCCACAGGGGAGTTCTCGACCATCCCGAGGGACGCCATCCTCGTGATCCGCGACGGGGACATAGTGGGCGCGGCCAAGAACATCAGGATAAGCGACAACATGATGAACTTCTGGAAGAGCATCGACGCGCTGTCGAAGACTTCAGAAGAGGTCTACTGGTGGGAGGAGGCGGCGCCGCCTTCCACGCTGCCGACGGTGAGAGCCAGACAGATGAACATCACGCGCTCGGCCTGAGCCGCCTGTAGAAATGGTCCGAGGTCACTGCTGGGCAGGGTTCTCGGAGGGCTTCATTAGCATCGCGTTCACGACGCCGTCCTGCCCGCATCTCGAGGTGATGACCGCCTCACCCAGCTCCGTCATGACGGTCGCGCCCTTCGTCATGATGTTCCTCTGGACATAGTTGGGGTTGGACGGATTCGTCTTCACCGTGAGGATCTTGACCTTCTTGATGGCCTTCGTCTTGGGGTCGACGACATTCGCCTGGTCTATCGTCAGGAGCCTCGCCTTCTGGTTCGCGCCCTTCACCCTGTACATCTTCACCTTTCGCTCGCCCAGGCGGGTGAACTGCTTCTCGCGGCCGATCTCGAATCTCCGCTTCTTCCTCGCGGCCCGGATCCTGCCGCCCGAAGGCTTGCGCTTTGGTCTGCCCTGCCAAATGGCCATCTACGACCTCGGGTGGTGTCAAAGTAGGAGGTGTATTAAAAGATTTTGGACCTGGAGTCAGAGAGGTCCTCCTCGTGGAACTTGACCCTGATCTCCTTGCCTAGCCACACGCTGGCAAAGAACCCGTTCCTCGCGGAGCCGGGGTTCAGGTAGACGACTCCGTTTGAAGTCTCCATGCCCCTCGACTCGTGCATGTGCCCGGAGATCGCCAGCCTCGGCCTGAACTCCTGGGCCACCTTCAGTATACCCCGGGAGCCTGCATGCTTCCCCGCGCGGCCCTTGTCGTTCATGCCGAATGCGGGCATGTGCGTCACCATCACTCCCCCCGCGGAGGCGATAGCCATCAGCGACGCCACCATCTCGTCCTCGGGGACCTCGAAAGGCATCCCCATGCCCGTCGGGGTCGATCCTCCGAACCCGAAGAACCGCCATCCTCCGAACTCCACTCTCCGGTTGTGCACGCTCGCGTGCTCCTTCTCGAGCACGCTGACCGTCTCCGGGGTGTCACAGTTCCCAGGGAC
>JAJYIS010000113.1 GCA_021789945.1 Thermoplasmata archaeon
TCCGATCTTCAGGAACAGGCAGGAGGACTGGTTTCCTATCAGCATCCCCTCGCCCACGTTCAGCATCGAGCAGGTGTCTATGCAGACCCTGTCCCCTAGGCCGAGCTGCCGGAGCGCTGTTATCTTGCCTTCCGCGAGCTCGATCCTGGGCGAGGTGTCCTCGACGAACCTCCTGAGCTTGCCGAGCTCCTCGAGCTTGTCTGGCACGAACAGGACGCCGTCCGCGCCCCTCTCCATGGTCTCGAAGAACAGCTTCGCGTCCTGGGCGGTCTTCGCGACCATCATGAGCTTCGTGCTCGAACCCTGGAAATGCACTATCAGGTTCTCCAGGGGGATGACCTTCCAGTCCTTCGCGGAGATGACGAGCGCCGGGGTCTTGTCTGCGAGCTTCTTCGCCCTGACCTCGTCCTGCTTGCTCTTCAGCTCGATGAAGGTGCCGACATTCTTGCCGTCCTCGAGGAACTCGTTCCCGTCGAGCGTGATTGTCCGGAACCTTCCGAGCGACCTGAGCGCGCTGTCCCTCCTGTCCAGGACAACGGTGTCGAACCCGTTTTCCAGGGCGGAAAGGACGATCTTCTTCCTGCTCTCACTACTGGGCTGGAAAATGGCGCCAACCCAGATCTGGCGGTCCATTTGGAGTTCACCGCCTATATGCTTCCTCTGCCGACATACCTTTGAAAACGATCTTCGCGATTGAGCGGGTCATGTGCGCGATATCATCGTGCTCGAAGACATTCCTTCCGATGGACACGCCCTTGGCTCCCGCCTGGATGGAGTCCTGGACCATCCTCAGTACGTCCATGTCGGACTTGACCTTCGGCCCTCCGGCGATGACGACCGGGATGGGCGTCCCCCTGACGACCTCCTTGAAGGAATCGATTGAGCCAGTGTAGTTGGTCTTGACGACATCCGCGCCCAGCTCGGCGGCCACCCTCGCGCAGTGCTTGACCAGCTCTACATCGAACGAGTTCTGGATGTTCTTCCCCCTCGGGTACACCATCGCGAGCAGGGGCAGGCCGAGCTCCTTGCACCTGTCCGAGACCGCGCCGAAGTCCGAGATCATCTCGTCCTCGTCGTCCGCGCCCAGGTTTGTGTGGATCGAGACCGCGTCCGCGCCGAGCGCGAGCGCCGAGTCCGCGCTCGCAACGAGGACCTTGTGGTTGGGGTCTGGCGAGCGCGATGTGCTCGCCGATATGTGCACGATGAGACCCAGCTTGGAGCCGACCGACGGCCCGACATAAGGCACGAGGCCCTTGTGGATGACAATCGCGGATGCGCCTCCCTCGGCGATCTTGTCCACTGTGGCCTTCATGTCAGTCAGCCCCTTCCCAGGACCGATGGACACGCCGTGGTCCATAGGGACGATGACGGTCCTCCCCGACTCCTGGTCGAAGATCCGCCTCAGCCTGATTGCCTTCCCAACCATCTGCTCACCGAACTATGACCGTGCTACTTTTTGTCACTGTCGTTCTCATGGCGCTGGACGTATAAGGTGTTTGCTCCTGGCCGACAGGATAAAGGCGTACAATAGTCGCAATATTAATCTATTACTGTACATATGTTGTCATCGATTGTCATGTGGGACAAGATTTCGAACTACTTCGAGAAATATCCGTCCCAGGCGAAGGTTGCCAGATATCTCCTGAGATACGGGTTGAGGATAGACCGTGACCAGGTCTTCTGCGGGGACGTGCAGATCGCAGATTCTGCGCTCGCTAGGGCCGCCGGGGTCGACAGGAGGGTAGTGAAGTCGACGATCGAGACGGTGAAAGGAGACCCGACCTTGCTGAAGTTCTTCTCGCAGCTCTTGCCGACCAATCACCTGAAGAACGCCGCGTCGGCGATGGGCTGGAGCGCAATCGAGATTGTCCCGATGAACGCCCACGAACCGGGTATCATATCCGCCGTTGCGGACATTCTCTCCGCTGCTGGCATAAGCATCAGGCAGGCCATCGTCGACGACCCGATGACCTCCGAGGAGCCGAAGCTGTTCATCGTGACCGAGAGCCAAGTGCCCTCCGAGCTCATACCGTCGATAAGGCAGGCGAAGGGCGTCAAGGGCGTGACCATCTACTAGCACAAGAGCGCACTGATATCTATCCGCGGGCCGCTTTGGGAACGCGATGGCAGACGACAGGGAGGGGACGCGGGCATACATGGCCATCGCAGTCGCGATGGTCTCCGTCTCCTTCGCATCCATACTGATCAAATGGAGCACGAGCCCTCCGTTCGTCATAGCCGCTTACAGGCTCGGCCTGACCTGCCTGGTACTCCTGCCTGCGATGCTATGGACAAGGGGCTTCTCCGAGATCAGGTCGATGGGCCGGAAGGAGGTGGGGCTCGTGCTGCTGAGCGGCCTCGCATTGACATTCCATTTCGGCCTTTGGATCGTTTCGCTCACGCTCACTCTCGTCTCGACATCGGTCATCTTGGTCACATCGCATCCGATGTTCGTCGCCTCCGTCCAGCACTTCCTTTTGAAGGAGCGAGTGAAGAGGGCCGCCGCACTAGGCATCGTCATCGCCTTCGCCGGAGTGATAGTGATCGCTCTGAGTGACTACGAGGCCGGGAGCGAGAACCTGTTGGGCGACCTGCTGGCGTTCCTGGGCGGCATCTGTGCGGGCATCTACTTCTTGTGCGGGAGGGTCGTCCGTCAGAAGATAAACGTCATTCCGTACTCGTTCTCGGTCTATGGACTAGCATCCTTGCTTCTGTTCGTGTCGGCCGTCGTCGCCGGCGATAGGATCTTCGTCACGAGCGACAGGGAGCTGACACTTTTCATGCTGATGGCGCTCGGCCCGACCATCCTAGGACATACCATGTTCAACTACGCCCTGAAGAAGGTCCGGGCACATGTCATCTCGACCAGCGTCCTCGGGGAGCCCGTCGGCGCTTCGATCCTGGCCTATCTCCTGTTGCCAAACCAGGTCCCGACAATCTGGATACTCCTGGGCGGCGCGCTGGTCATCGTCGGCCTGTACGTGGTCCTGAGGCGAGGATATCCTGAGGCGGACGATGATCTCACGGAACCCACGCTGTGAGTATGCCACTTGCCGAATCATGTGGGTCTTGGAGCGCGCCTGTACCTCCGAAATGATATGGCCTTGGATTTGCAGAGGCCTCCATGACCACGGGTACCGCGCCTAGTCTGAATCTTGTGCAGCCACGGCAATGGCGGGGGCCACTTCAGCATGGCATCCACGATGAAGAAGTCGAGCCGAGCCGTCAGTCCCTTTGATTGAACGCCTTACATTCATGTCTGGTCGGGACACCCGTACCTTTCAAGTGAAAAGCATATCACCCTCCACCCCCTCCTCACTCTCATGAGCCTGAATCTCGACGATGTTGACAGGAAGATATTGAGGGAGCTGCAGGAGGATGGGCGCGCCTCGTTCCGCGACATCTCATCCAGGATCGACATCAGCACCCCGACCGTGAGCGCCCGGGTCCAGGCGATGGTGGATGTGGGCCTCATCAAGGGCTACACGGTGACGCTGGATTCTGAGATGCTCGGCCAGGTGTCCGTGGCTCTTCTGATCGATGCCAAGCCGGCCGACCTGGACAAGGTGGCTGAGCGGATCAAGGATGACGAACTGGTCAGGCAGATCTACGTGCTTTCGGACTCGAGGATCCTCTGCATGATCTCGTTCTACAACCAGATGAAGTACCAGCGGTTCCTGGAGGGCCTCGCCC
Source organism: Thermoplasmata archaeon (assembly GCA_021789945.1). GTDB lineage: Archaea > Thermoplasmatota > Thermoplasmata > UBA10834 > UBA10834 > COMBO-56-21. The sequence goes on from JAJYIS010000113.1 coordinate 3,694, forward strand.
AGATCCCCGAGATAGTCAAGATGGACAACTCGATGGTCCTGCGCTCGGCGAAGGAGAGCCAGAGAGCGGCCTTGACCGATGAGGCAGGCCTCCTGATACGGTGCTACTACTGCGGCCATGTCATTAAGGACGAGGGAGTGAAGATAAAGCTCGACGGCAAGTATCACTACCTCTGCTGCAGCGTGTGCGAGAAGCTGTACCGCGAGAAGTACGAGAAGTTGAAGAAGTCAGCGGCCGCTGGTGTGCCCGCAGTGCGGTCCAGCCCTGAGGCCGCCACGGCGAAGACGTCCCACGAGCACTCCCACTAGAGCCTCGAATCCTTCAGGCGTACTTGCCTGGGTTCTTGTCGAAGGCCTTCTTGCAGCCAGGAGCGCAGAAGTAGTACTCTTTTCCGTTGTAGGTTGACTTCCACTTAGCCGTCTTCGGGTCGACTTCCATCTTGCATATCGGGTCTGTTGCCATGTTTCTTCCCTCGGATGTGGGAGCGGAGCCAGGGGTCTCCTCATTCGCGGGGCGTTGAAAAGATTCTAGCTCCACTCCGCGGCGATTGCATTCTCCGCGCGGATGATATTCCTTGTGCCTTACACCCCTGCCTCCGAATTCCAGACCCCGACAGGCTCAACTCGTGGCGGTCCGTAATATAACAATGTATATATTCGTGAATCCGGAATGCCAGCCTGCAATCCGGTGATTCTAGATGCCCATATTCGAGAAGTCGTCCGAGAGCTCGGTGACAAGGGCGATCATCTCCAGGTTCGCGAAGGACATGGAGGGATTCGCAGAGACAGATGTGATCGTGATCGGCGGTGGCCCGAGCGGCTTGATGGCTGCCCATGACCTCGCCAAGAAGGGAGTCAGGGTCCTAGTGGTAGAGCGGAACAACTACCTCGGCGGAGGCTTCTGGATCGGCGGATTCCTGATGAACACGCTGACGATCAGGGCGCCTGCCCAGAAGGTCCTGGACGAGCTGGACATCGCCTACGAGGAGTATGAGAAGGGGCTGTACGTGACGCCTGGGCCCCTCGCGTGCTCGAAGCTGATCGCGGCAACTTGCGAGGCCGGGGCTGACATCCTGAACATGGCGTCGTTCGACGACCTCGTCCTGAGGGAGAAGAACCGCGTCGCGGGCGCCGTCATCAACTGGTCGCCGGTCGCCACACTCCCGAGGCAGATAAGCTGCGTCGACCCGATAGCTCTCGAGTCGAAGATAGTGATTGATGCGACAGGCCACGACGCCTCCGTCGTCAGGAAGCTCGAGGAGAGGGGCCTGATCAAGACCCGGGGGTTCGGGGCGATGTGGATAGAGAAGAGCGAGGACGCTGTGGTCGAGCACAGCGGATTCGCTCATCCAGGGCTCATCGTCACAGGCATGGCGGTGTCGACGACCTTCGGCCTGCCGAGGATGGGCCCGACGTTCGGCTCGATGCTGCTGTCAGGGAGACGCGGAGCCGAGGTCGCATATGCCCACCTCAAGAAGAAAGGCAAGTGAGGCCAGGCTCAGACAGGTCTCGCTGTTCTCGCCGGAGCACGACGAGGACGCGGACATGGGGCCGGTCAAGGAGTTCCTGGAAGGCTATTTTCCGTCGGTCAAGATCAGCGTGAGATCCTCCGTCCTCTCGGGCATCAAGGGCGCGAAGGCCGAGGGCTTCGCCGAGGCGATGGCGCGGACCCGGGTCAAGGACCCATCGAAGCTGGACCAGCCTTTCGAACCGATGTTCGGAGAGGTGGGCTTCGAAAAGCGCGCCTTGGCCGGAGAGGCGAAGGTCGGGGGCGTCGTCTATGACGGCCGGAAGCTCGAGGAAGCGATCATCTCGCGCAATCCCTCTCTGGTATCGTCCGAGCACGCTGGAATTGTG
>JAJYIS010000017.1 GCA_021789945.1 Thermoplasmata archaeon
TCGACGAATGGGGGAAGAGCTTCGCGAAGTCGCCGATGGCCATTCCCGCAATAGTGGCGGTCGCGTCCGCCGTGTTCTACCTGAGCGTCATCTACCTGGGGACCGTCTGCCTCAGCAACATGTTCGCCCCGCTGATCATGCTCGGGATGCTCTGGTGGGCGGGCGTGAAGAGGGTCCGGAAGCTTCTGGTCATCGGCGCGCTGGCGACGCTGCTGTTCGGGGCAATCCTCACGGCCGTCGTCGTGGACAACGTCCAACACACCAAGCCCGTGGATGCCGTGAGCGCCGATGGGATCACGGCTGTTGGCACTGAATCCCCGCTCTACGGGGGAAAGACGACGACGTACTTCTACAACCTCACGGTCACGCTGACGAACGATTCGCAGAGCGTCGACGGCGCCTACGTGAACATCTTCCAGATCGACATCGGCAGCGGGAAGGTGTACAACTACTCCATGAACCTGGCCTATAATGACTCGAACACGGTCTTCAACTCGACCTCCAACACGAACGTCACCACCAGGCACTACAACTACACCTACAACACGACCCTGTCGACCCCGATCAACCAGTTCAACTACACGATCGAGATCAGCGGCCAATGGATCTACGCGGGAGACCGCGAAATTGTGGGCTCCCTTTACTTCTGTCAGGGGCCCGTCTCCACCGACGCCTTCGCGGTCTTGCTGCCGATACTCCCGTCCGTCATCCAGTACGTCTACATCTACGTCTTCGGGCCGTACGCCATCATCCTCGGGATGGTCTGGTGGACAAGGCGGGCGAGGAGGATGAGGATCAAGCAGATGGAGAAGTTGGAGGAAGAGCGCACGAAGCTCGACGAGGTGAAGCCCAAGGAGGTCACCAAGGTCCCGAGCCTCGCGTCGGCAATGGGCAAGGGTACGGAGGACACGTTCGTGTGCTCGGAGTGCGGGGCCGATGTACCCGCGGACGCGACCGTCTGCCCGAAGTGCGGCGAGAAGTTCGAGTAGGCCGGGCACGCGCACCTGAGCGTATCCGAGCATAAGGCCAGCGATTTGTGCTGGCCCTCACAATCATCTTTTTATGTCGGTAACATATTTCAACTGCCTGGGATGCACGTTATCGACGACCGGCTCAGCATTCTGAGCGGAGGTAATCTCGCTTGTCATCCATAGCCCATGAGCTAGCCAAGAAGCAGAAGGAGATCTCGGTCTCCGAGTTCTTCGAGAAGAATAAGCAGATCCTCGGCTTCGACTCGCTCACTCGTGCGCTCATCACCTCGGTCAAAGAGCCTGTGGACAACAGCCTCGACGCGTGCGAGGACGCCAGCATACTCCCGGAGATCCTCGTCCGCGTCGAGAAGAACGACAACTCCGAGTACACCGTGACCGTGGAGGACAACGGCCCGGGCATCGTCAAGAAGCAGGTCCCGAACGTGTTCGCGCGCCTGCTCTACGGTTCCAGGTTCCACACCAGGGCCCAGAAGAGGGGGCAGCAGGGCATCGGGGTATCCGCGGTCGTCATGTATGGCCAGCTCACGACCGGCAAGGCCACAAGGGTCCGGTCGAAGATCTCGGACGAGGATGTCGCGTACGAGTGCGACCTCATACTCGACACGAAGAAGAACCGCCCGGACATCATCAAGGACGACTTCGTCATCTGGGACCGGCCGCACGGCACCAGCTTCCAGGTCCATGTCAAGGGCAAGTACATCGGCGGGAAGCAGTCCATATTCGAGTACCTCAAGGGTGTCGCGATCGTGAACCCGCACGCGAAGATCACCTTCGTCCCGCCCGAGGGGAACGCGATCGTGTTCGAGCGCGCCTCGGACCAGGTGCCGCCGCCGACCAAGGAGATCAAGCCGCACCCAGAGGGCGTCGAGCTCGGGGAGCTCCTGAGCATGGCCAAGTACACAGAGTCCCTGAAGATGACCAGCTTCCTGAACACCGAGTTCTCCAGGATATCGTACAGGGTCGCGAGGGAGGTATGCGAGCTCGCGGGCGTCCCGCCGGACCAGAAGCCCGACCAGATGACCCTCGAGCAGGCCGGCGCCATACTCGAGGCCATCAAGAAGGTCAAGATAATGTCCCCCGAGACGGACTGCCTCTCTCCCATCGGCGAGACTCTTATCCGGAAGGGGCTCAAGAACGTCCTCGGCCCGTTGAAGGCGGACTTCTACGCCCCGCCGATCACGCGCGAGCCGAAGGTCTTCGCCGGGAACCCGTTCGTGGTCGAGGTCGGGATCGTCTACGGAGGCGAGCTCAACAAGGAGGAGCCCGTCCAGATACTCAGGTTCGCGAACCGCGTGCCGCTCATGTACCAGCAGGGCGCGTGCGCCATCACCCAGGCGGTCGAGGCAGTCGACTGGAGGAGGTACGGGCTCGAGCAGCGGGGCGGGACCGGCATACCGTTCGGTCCCGCGATAGTGCTCGTGCATGTCGCGTCCACGAAGATACCCTTCACGTCGGAATCGAAGGAGGCCATCGCGAACATCCCCGAGATCAGGGAGGAGATCGAGCTCGCGCTCAAGGCGTGCGCGAGAAGGCTCAAGACCCACCTGAACAAGGCCGCGAAGAGGAGCAAGGCGAGGGTCAAGTTCGAGATCGTCCAGGACATAATACCGATGATAGCGCAGAAGAGCGCGAAGATCGTCGGCAAGCCCGTGCCGAAGCTGGCGGGGACCATCACGAAGATCATGAACGTCGTGTGGATAGACGAGGACGTCAAGTTCGAGAAGAGCAGGCACCACATCTCGGTGAAGATCTACAACTACACCCCGAAGTCGCAGAGCTTCCACCTCCACATGCTGCTCCCGTTCGACAAGGTCGACCCGAAGACCCTGAAGGAGAAGCCGATCGAGGTCCGCGAGGGGAACAAGGTCACCTGGGACATCAAGCGCCTCGCATCGACGGAGATACTGGAGCTCAACTTCGACCTCCACGGCGTTTCGCAGGAGCAGTACGATGAGAACGAGGTCTATGTGAGCGGGATCGACCCAGCGTCCGTGATCGGAGTCGAGGTCCTGCCGGGCGACTGGGACCTCGAGCACCTCAAGATAACCGAGGAGGGCGCGCCCGAGGAGAAGGAGGAGGGCGAGGAAGGGGAGGTCGACTACGACGAGGGCGCGGAGGCGATAAACAATGAGGAATGAGGAGCGCCACCAGAAGGCCGTCGACAAGCTCACCGAGCTCGCGGGGAGCGTCTACGACCAGATCGACGACGGCAAGATCCCCAAGATGATCATCCCGCTGAGGACCAAGAGCAACATCAGGTTCGACCCGAAGTCCGCGGTGTGGAAGTACGGCAAGGCGATGGGCGCGAGGTCCGCGAAGAAGCTCACGGGGGCCCAGATGCTCCTCCGGACGATGTACATGCTCGAGTTCATCGAGGACATGATCAAGGAGGAGAAGTCGTCCACACTGAGGGAGATGTACTACATCTCCGAGGGCTGGGCGAAGGCGAAGTTCTCCACCCAGGACGAGTCGAACATGCTCGCCGAGGACCTCGAGATCATCACGACCTGCATGAGGGAGGACTTCAAGCTCAGGCCCGAGGAGGACGGGGCGAGGGTCATAGGCAACCTGACGCTGGAGGAGACAGACAGGAAGGGCAAGAAGAAGAAGATCAACTGCAGGGACGATGTCGGGGATTCCGGGTACGGCATACCGTACAACGTCGAGAAGGACAAGATACAGTTCCTGGAGTGCGACGCCGACCTCGTCATCGCGATCGAGACCGGCGGTATGTTCGACCGGCTGGTCGAGAACAAGTTCGACGAGGACGCGCACGCGATCCTCGTGCACCTCAAGGGCCAGCCCGCGAGGAGCACCCGGAGGTTCGTCAAGCGGCTGAACGAGGAGATGAAGCTGCCGGTCTGCACCTTCACGGATGGCGACCCATGGAGCTTCAGGATACATGCATCGCTCGCGTACGGCGCGATCAAGACGGCGCACCTGTCGGAGTACCTGGCCACGCCGACCGCGGAGTTCATAGGCATCACCGCATCGGACATCCTCAACTACGAGCTCCCCACGGACAAGCTCAATGACAAGGATATCCAGGCGCTGAACGCTGAGAAGACCGACCCGAGGTTCAAAGACGAGTTCTGGAAGCACGAGATAGACCTGATGCTCGAGATAGGCAAGAAGGCGGAGCAGCAGGCGCTCGCGAAGTACGGCCTCGACTATGTCACGGACACCTACCTCCCCGAGAAGCTCGCGGAGATGGGCATCATGAAGTGACCTTCTATCCGGACCAAGTGCACAGATTGTATGTCCGCTCGTTCACGCCCGAGCTGCCGATCCACATCAGCCGCTCGAAGGTATCCATGACGGCATAACCCCTCGAGAACGATATGTCCAGCGCGCGCCTGGACGGCGCCGGGACGGGGACGGATATCTCGGGGCAGCCGGCGTCGGCGGCCATCAGCTCCGCGGACACGAGCAGGGGCTCGATGACCTCGTCCTTCGCCGCTGGGTCGATTGCGAGCATGCGGATCGCGGCCGTCGGCATGTTCGCCCTGCGGGGTTTCGTGTGGACGACGCAGAAGCCCGCGACCTTACCCTTGGAAGTGGCGACGATAGCGTCACCCAGCGAGAACTCCACGGTGAGGTCGACATCCTTGGTGTAGTCCAGGCCGAGCCGCAAGGCGCCGCTTATCCTCCTGAGCTCCGACCGGAGCTTGTCCTGGATGGACGACTCGGAGAATCGCTCGACGGCGACCTCTCCCGCAGGCTCCTCCTGAAGCTCATCGGCCTCGATCTTCTTCCCGAGGACGAGCACGAACGACTCCGGCCTCAGGCCGACCTTGAGGTACATGCCCAGGTTCTGGACGTTCTCGGGCCTGGTCTCGAGCCCGATGTCGACGCATCCGACCTCCTCGAGGTAGTTCAGAGAATGCCTCAGAAGGTCCTTCCCGAGCCCGCGGGCCTGGTAGGAAGGGAGGACCGAGAGCGGACCGGTCCATCCGGTCGCGCCCCAGACATGGGAGAACACCAGGCCTATCACGCCTGCGTACTCGTCCGAAGCGACGAACGCTCCGTCAGGGTCGGAGTGGAGGTACGACAGGATGTTCTCGTCGGTCCTGGGGGAGAGCTTGACCTCGTCGCCATAGCGTCTCTCGAACAGGTCCGTCCACGAGATGAGGTCGGCGCGCTTGACGTCGACGATATCGTCGACCCTCATCTTCCTTATGACGACGCCCACCCGATCGCTTCTCCCAGCTGGCTGAGCCGCCATTAAGAAGGGGCTCATAGCTTAAGAAGCTAGGGTCGTGAGTTGTGGAGGACGACAAGTTAAATCGTAAGACCAAGATTCCCGCGGACGCCATGCATATGAGTCCTGAGTGCATCCCCTGCCTCATACGAAGGGTGCTTTTCGAGGCCGAGGAGGTGGACGGGGAGAAGGGCGTCGAGGCCGTGAGGAACGCCGCGGAGATGCTCGGGGAGCTCTTCGGGGAGAACGTGTGCTCAGCGACCGTCGCGACCCAGGTGCATCGGGAGACCTACAGGATCCTCGGGACCAAGGACCCGTACAGGCCGCTTAAGAGGAGGAGCAACGAGGTCGGGCTCGAGCTCTATCCGGCCGCCGAGAGGTTCGTGAAGCGGGCCGACGACCCGCTCAGGACCGCGTTCCTGTGCGCCGTCGTCGGCAACGTGCTGGACTTCGGGATCGGCACGGGCTATGACGACCCTGCGAGACTGAAGAAGGAGTTCCGGTCCCTGCTCTCGGAGGGGCTCGGGCACGATGACACCCAGAGGATCAGGAGGCTCCTGAAGCGGGCGGAGAAGGTCGTGTACCTGGGGGACAACTGCGGGGAGATAGTCCTCGACAGGCTCGCGCTCAAGGAGCTGAAGAAGCTCGAGGTCGACCTCACGCTCGTCGTCAAGGAGGAGCCCATCTTGACCGACGCCACGAGGAAGGACATAGCCGGCCTCGGCATGGAGAACATCGTCGACCACATAGTCGAGGCCCCGGGGTTCGCCGTGGGCATCGACCTGGACTCGCTCAGGGGCCCGTTCGGCAGGATGCTCAGGGGCGCTGACCTGATCATCGCGAAGGGCATGGCCAACTTCGAGTCACTGTCGGAGACGGACATCATGCCTGTTGCTTATCTTCTCAGGACCAAGTGCAGTCCAGTCGCCAACGCGATGAGGCTGCCGAAGGACATCAACGCGGTCAAGCTCTTCGAAAGGGGGTATGGAGCACGATAGATTCCGTGGAGTTCAAGGCGTTCGTGAGCAAGAGGAACAGCACCTTCAAGATCGCGACTGGCTCATCCGACGTCGAAACGAACTTCATCGTCAGGGTGAGGGCCGGGAAGGACTTCGGCGTCGGTAACGCGAACCCGTCCGATGTCACGCACGAGACAGACGATTCCGTCCAGAAGTTCCTGGCGCTCGTGCCCAAGAGGATCATAGGCACGGACGAGGAGGACCTGGAGATGCTGCACAAGCGCCTGGACGCCATAGCCGAAGGCAACACGGCAGCGAAGGCCGCGGTGGACATCGCCGTGTTCGACCTCCTGAGCAAGCGCGAGGGCAAGCCACTGTACGCATACCTCGGGGGTACCAGGGACAGGATGCTCACGGACATGACGATCGGGATCGAATCCAAGGAGACCACCGTCCAGAAGGCCCTCAAGCACACCAAGTCCGGCTTCAAGGCTCTGAAGCTCAAGGTGGGGCTTGAGATCGAGGGGGACATCAAGCGGATCGAGGCGGTGAGGGACGCGGTCGGCCCCTCGGTCGAGCTGAGGGTGGACGCCAACCAGGGATACTCGGCTGACCAGGCCATCAGGTTCTGCGAGGTCATGAAGACCCTGGACGTGGCCTTCGTCGAGCAGCCGGTGAAGGCCGAGGACTACGCCGCGCTCAAGAAGGTGAGTGAGGCGAGCGAGATCGCCATCATGGCGGACGAGTGCGTCAGGAGTGCCATCGACGCCCGCAAGGTCGCGCGCGAGGGCCTCGCCGACCTCATCAACATCAAGCTGATGAAGAGCGCTGGGATCCACGAGGGGCACATGATAAACAGGCTGGCCGAGGCGACGGACATCGGCACGATGGTGGGCTGCATGGGGGAGATCCAGGTCTCGATCGCCGCGGGGCTCCACTTCGCCCTGAGCTCGAAGAACGTCATGTATGCCGACCTGGACTCGCACTTCAACTTCGTGGACGACCCCTCTTCCGGGCTCACGTTCGAGGACGGCAACCTGATAGCGCCCGACAGGCCCGGGCTCGGCATAAGGACGCCCATGGACGACTAGGCCGGGCGGCGCGCGAATCGCGGATTCCCCTGAGGGCCAAGGATTCTTATATGCAACCTCTCATCACTTGCCAGTATAGCCGGACCAGTGTGGTCAGATGCCGAAGAAGATCAGCGAGCTTCAGAGCGCCGAGCTGAAGTTCAGGGCCCTTCTGAACAAGCGCGACGAGATCAACAATCAGGCCGCTGCTTTGAGGTCTGAGCGGGACAGCATGCACGAGCAGAAGAGGGCGCTCCAGGACGGCATGAAGGTCGCGAGGGACAGGCGGGACGCGCTGGTCGAGCAGATGCGCGCGCACAAGAAGAGGCGGGACGACCTCCAGGCGAAGGCCAAGGAGCTGATAGAGTTCAAGAAGAAGCTCAAGGGCGCCCCGATGGGAAGCCTGAAGGACGAGATCCGCGGCCAGGAGGCGGAGCTGCGGGCCATGGAGCTCCGGCAGCAGACCGTCCCGCTGAAGATCCCCGAGGAGAGAAGGCTCCTGGAGGACATCAAGAAGAAGACCGACGAGGTCAAGCGGCTCAGGGTGGTCCTGGGGGAGCAGGAGAAGATCCAGAAGGAGGTCCACGACGTCGACAAGAGCATCGACGCCCTGTTCAGGCAGGCCGACAAGGAGCACGCGGAGGTCGTGAGGCTCTCGGAGGAGCAGCACAAGGCCCACGAGGAGGCGACCGCCCACGCATCCGAGATCGCAGCGCTCACGGCCGCGGCCAACAAGAAGCACGGGGAGTTCCTGAAGCTGAGGGAGGACGCCGACGCCTCTCACCAAAAGGCCCAGGAGATGCGCGATAAGATCATAGAGATCAAGGGCGCGAAGCGTCAGGAGAGGCTGGAGGAGCGGAAGGCCATCCGGGATGTGAACACAGCCGCGAGGAAGGCCCTCGACGACAAGCAGGTGAGGGACAGGGCCGCTGATGATGCTCTCCAGCTGCTGCTCAAGAAGGGGAAGGTGGAGATCCGGTAGGATTCCCGCCCTTGGCAAGGAACTCGGCGCCTGACATCGAGCCCGTGATCCTCCCGTCGACTATCGTCATTATCGTGTCTGCGATCTGGCCGATACGCTGGTCGTGTGTCACGATCACGACCGTCTTCTTGTACTCGTCGCGGAGCTGCTTGAACAGGTGGAGGATCTGCTGTCCGGTCGCGGTGTCGAGCTCGCCCGTGGGCTCGTCAGCCAGGAGGATCGGCGGGTCGTTCGCGAGCGCGACGGCCAGGCCTATCCTCTGCTGCTCCCCTCCCGAGAGCTCGTCCGGCCTGTGGGCGGCCCTCGCCTCCATCCCGACCAGCTTCACGAGCTCCGCCGTGCGCTTGGCCATGTAGTCCCCGTTCTTCCCGGCAAGCCTCATGGGCAGCTCGATGTTCTCGAGGGCGGTCAGCGTGGGTACGAGGTTGAAGAACTGGAATACTATCCCGACCTTCTCCCTCCTGTGCCTGACGAGGTCTGCGTCCGAGTAGTTGACCAGGTTCGCGCCGTCTATGTTGATCGAGCCGGCCGTGGGTCTGTCGAGGCCGCCGATGATGTTCAGCAGGGTCGTCTTGCCGCATCCGGAAGGTCCCATGATCGCAAGGACCTCGCCGCCCTTGATCGTGCAGTCCAGACCGCGCAACGCGATCACTTCCGCCTTCCCCGTCTTGTAGACCTTGATCAGGTCCTTTATCACGATGTCCGGCATCTCAGCCACCTCGTATCCTGAGCACTTCCGCGAGCTTGATCCTGCCAGCGCTGGCCGTCGCGACGAACGATGCCGCGAGCAGGGCCAGCACGGACGCGATGACGATCCCGCCGCTGACCGCGGTGAACACCATCCTTCTCTGGACTATGCCGTACGCCCCCTGGGTGTAGAGCGTGTTGAACACGCCCGCGGTCAGGAGCCCGACGGACGCTCCCACCAGGAGCCCGATGATCATGAGCGTGATGGACTCGCCCATCAGTATCTTCCTTATCTGGCTCCCGGACGATCCCCTGGCCATTATCGAAGCGAGCTCCTTCTCGCGGTCCGCGACGGCGACGAATATGAGGAGGCCGACCCCCAGGGTCATTATCGCGCCTGAGAGGATGTACTCGACGTACAGGAACGCCGACAGCGCGCCATAGGTCGGGTCCGTCTTCAGGTTCGTGAGCTCCTCGTCCACCGAGCGGTAGGTCGCGCTCAGGCCCGCGGAGGAGAATATCCCCACGGCCTCCTGGCCGATCAATGTCTGGTCGGCCCCCTTGCTGACGCTCATGAAGGCCCCGAGCCCGAAGTACGCGTCCGTGAGATTCTCATCCCCGAGGAAGCTCAGCGAGGAGCGGTCCAGGTATATGCCATTGGACCCCGGGAAGCCTGGGAGCGTCTTCACGAAGCCCGCGACCAGGATCCTCGCGGCTACGTTGTTGTAGGTCCAGTTGCCGTCCGTGATGCTCGACCAGCTGATGTGCAGGGTGATGACATCCCCTTCGAGGACGTCCTGATTGTCGTGCCAGCTCACGTCTAGGAGAGCGGAGCCGTTCACCGCGAGGTCGTCCAGCATCTCGCTCCCGCCACCGACGAAGAAGAAGTCCGACGGGCGCACGGTCTGGGCGTAGTCGGTGTGATTCAGCAGGTAGACCTGGGCGCCCTGGTACATGTACATGAGGTCGACATTCACATAGCCCGTCCGGAAGAACGCGACATGCGTCACCCCTGAGATCGCGCCGAGCGAGCCCAGCTTCGAGTAGTTCGGGGCGCTGTCCCTGTAGACGGGGCCGTACATGACCGAGTCGACCCTGACGTCGGAGCCGATCCCGTAGACTATCTTGTCCCTCTCGAAGGCCATGCTGGACTCCATGGTGACGGATATGAACAGCCCGAAGGCGAGGGCGAGCGAGATTATCACGCACAGGTTGGAGGCCCTCTTCGGGTTCCTCACGATGTTCCTGTCGACGAGGTAGTTGAGCTCCTTGGTCCACGGCTTGACGAGCACGGTGAACTTGGAGTAGAGCTTCCTCGAGCCGCGCGTCAGGAGCCTCACCACGCCCAGCGAGAGCATGAAAGGCATGACAGGGAAGATGGCTATCCCGACGAGCACCATCAGCGCCAGGACTATCTGGACGATCCAGGACATGTGCACCCGGTTGACGAAGTTGAGCCCGAGCAGTATGCTCGCGATGCTCCACGCGGACAGCGCGATGAATATGATGTCGTTCCTCGCGCGGTACTCCAGCTGCGAGGCCGTCGGAGAGTAGTAGTGGAGCGCCTCTGCGATCTCGGACTTCGAGACGCGCTTGAAGGACCTGTAGGACGAGAGGAGCATGAGGAGTATGCCCAGGATGATCGATACTATCACGGTGGCCGGGCTGACGGCAAGGTCCGTCCAAAGCGACTGGTGCCCGGCCTGCGCGGAGAACGATGTCGCAACGTCCATGAGGGGCCTGCTCAGGCCGAAGCCTATCAGCAGCCCGGCGACGCCCGCGATGGCGCCCAGGGCCACGGCCTCTATCAGCAGCGAGAGCAGGACCTGGCGATAGCTGGCTCCTCTGGACTTCAGGATGCCTGCCTCGCGCCTACGTTCGGTGACGCCGAGGTCGACGCCCACGACCGACAGATACGTGCCAAGGCCGATCACGGGGGCCGAGAGCGCCAGGAATAGGAACTTGAGGCCTTCCAGGCTGGGGGCGAGGCTCGTGAGGGGGTATTCGAGCTCGGTCGAGCTGACCGTGTAGCCATCAGAGTACCCCTTCTTGTTCAATTGTCTCTGGATGAACTGGAGTTTGTCGAGTGTCGCCGTGAGGTCCCCGAGATTGATGACGTGCGCGCGGTCGACCCAGATGTAGTAGGACAGACTAGGATAGCCGATATCCATCACCGTGCTCGCGTTGAACATCAAGCCGAGGTCGGCGAGGTTGAGCACGACGGGGTTCTGAGCGTCCCTCAGCCGGACATAGCCTTCCGGCTTCTCCTTGTGGTAGTAGTCGAAGTACCCGGAAGACTCTATCGCAGGGTCCTGGGTCCATATCTTGGACACCGGGAAGGTGTAGTTGTTGTAGGTGATGTTCGAGATCCAAGTATAGTTGGTGTCGTAGTAGCCGTGGTCGCTCGAGTAGGAGATCAGGATCGAGTCGCCGACCGCGACGCCGAGCACGTCGGCCATCGTCCCCGAGATCGCCACTGTGCCGCGGTCCGGCAGCCCGCCCTGGATGCCGAAGGCGTCGAAGAACCTGCTGATGTTGGCCGAAAGGAACACAACAGTCCCTGAAGACCCTGAGAACGGGTCTATGTAGGTCCGGTTCTTGGCGGCGTCCATCACGCTTCCGGAGTACGAAGAGACGTATGGGGTCGCGCCCGAGACGTCCTTGACGGACTCGATCGAGCCGACGGTCTTGCCCGTGGAGGCCTCGGAGAAGTCCGTCAGCGCGCTGCTGTAGGTAGGACTCGCGACGAAGTCCACGGGGTAGTTCAGCAGCGTGGCGCGAAGGACGCCCAGTCCGGAGGAGTCGACCGCGATCCAGGAGCCCGAGACGAGGGCGAGGGCGATCACGATGCCCACGACGGCGAACAGGGACCTCCTCCTGTGCCTGAGGACGGACCCGACGGCGAACCTCGTGAATGAGAATCTCCCCGTTGGCCATCCTCCTTGCCGTCAAGGATAGCGCCCGAGCTATTAAAGCAGTCCCAAATCGTTGACTCCGATGCGAACGGAAGGCGCCTATCGCTTCTTCTTTCTCAGCCGCTGGGCGAACACAAGGATAGATGCGGTCGGCTCGTCCTTGACCTCGACCTTCTGCCTGAGGGGCACCTTGGGCTCCGGCTCTTTGGGCTTCTGCTGAACGGGCTTCTCCGGCTTTGGCTTCGCCTTGCTCTTGCTCGAAGGCTTCTCGCGATGGACAGGCCCGGCTATCCTCTCGACGATGGTCTTCTTGGCGGGCTTGGGCTTCGGCTCTGGCTGCGTTGCTTCTGGCTGCGGCAGCGGCGGGGGTTCCGGAGGCCTCTCCGGAGCGCTCCCCTTGGACACATAGACCTGGTTTCTGCCTATGGTCTTGAAGTGCACGTGGTCGGTCTCCATGAGCAGAGCGAGAGGCAGGATCAGATTATGCCAGCTCAGCCCGGTGACCTCCGCGAGCTTCTCCAGAGTCGCTCCTTCACCCTCCGTCGCTATCAGTATGTTCCTGATTGCCGCGTTTACATCGATGTGCTCGGAGCTCGGGAGCACCTTCAGCTGCTCCTGCTGCTCCACGACCTTCGCGAGGAACTCCTTGGACCTCCTCACGAAGTTGATTGGGTCCTCGTCCAGGATGGCCCTGAGGGCTGCCGTGTCCATCCCGAGCTGTTCCCAGCCGTCGATCTGGTCGAGGCACTTCGCCCTGAAGAATTCCTTCTGGATGCCCTGCCGGGCGTCCTCGCTCGCAGGGTTGATCTCCCAGGCGGTCTGGAACTCTGGGACCGCCTCGTTGCTGTGCCCCAGCTTCGCCAGCAGGCGGGCCTTGTTGATGTGGGCGTCGAACCCCTGCGGGTCGTAGGTGATGGACTTGTCGAACGAGATCAGGGCGTCCTCGTACATCCTCAGGGACTGGTAGATCGCGCCCTTGTTGTTCCAGGCGTACGCGTTCGTGGACTCGATCTCTATCGCCCGGTCGAAGGACTTCATGGCCATCTCCTGGTTGCCCTCGAACGCGTACATGTTCCCGAGATGGTTCCACGAGACGGCGTCGTTCGGGTCGATCTGGAGGGCGTTCTCGTAGTAGATCTTGGCCCTGTCGTACTCCCTGAGGCGGTAGTGCGCGTCGGCCTTGAGGGTCCACGGGAGCGCGAACCTGTCCTCGATGCCCGCCCTCGAGCACTGCTTCAGGGCGGCGTCCGCGTGGATGAGGGCGCCCTTGTAGTCGCCCTCCTCAATCAGCTGGTTCGCGCTCCTTAGCCTGGACCAGAGGAAGATGTAGACCTTCTCGCGCCAGACATACATCACCAGAGGCAGGAAGGAGAATGCTATGCCTATCAGCGCAAGCGTTCGATCATACTGGGAGAAGCTCCCGGACGCGACTATCCCCATTTGCTCGTGGAACCCTAGCAGGAACACTGCCATCGCCCCCATGAGCCACGCGCCCAGGTAGCCGTCCCTCGTGCTGAGCGATTGCGCAGCGATCACCGAGAAGGTCATGCCGATCGTGAGGAGGACCAGATTGAGGAATGTGAACGGATAGTTGCCCCCGGTGTCCCGCCCGAAGTTGAACGCCTCGTGGACTGGCACGAGGATCATGAGGATCAGGCCCGTCGCGTAAAGTAAGAGCCTCTCGCTGTCGTGGGTGCCTATGCCCCGCGTCGAGATCATCATCAGAGAAAGGCCGTAGATCAGAGTGACGCTCAGCAGTATCGCCCAGGCGCCGATGCCCTTGCCGAAGACCGCGAGCGATATCCCGCTCGCAGCGAGCATCACGAACCCTATGATCCCCAGGAGGTTCCTCGGGATCGGCAGGAGGTAGTCGTCATCGGGACGGATCGCCTGGGTCGTGAACAGCAACACCATGCCCACGAACACGAACACACCCGAGACGGTGAACACGAACGAGTTGTATATGGCCCAGCCGCCGATGACGATGTCCTGGCTGAGGAAGAACTCGAGCGAGGCCGCGACGAGCACGGCAGCGTACAGTATGAGGACGAAGAACCGCAAGCCTCCCACGAGCGGTATGAACGGTCTGTCGATCTCGGCCTGCTCGCCGAGCGACCTGATCATGCTCGATAGCTTCGCCCCGTTCGGAAAGCTGGAATTGTTGCCTTTCTTTACCCCATCCGACAAGCTAGTTCCTCCTAACATTCGCTTTCTTGGCGCCCCTCGCACGCCTAATGACGAACAACATAAATGGCATTATCGTTATTGGTAACAACAGGTCCTGGAACTCCGGGATCGCCACCTGGCCCCTGTTCAGCTTGCCTGGCGTCGGATTCATCTTCATGATGGTGCCGTAGGGAGGCGCGCCAGTGCGCCCCCACGAGTTCGAGTTGTCCCAGTTCGGGATGCTCATGGTGTCGACAATGCTACCCCCGTTCATCAGAACGAAATTGACCGGGTTGGCACCGAAGTCTAGGGACGGGGTCACGTAGAACCCGCCTGACGGGACGATCGTGCCCGACGGGAAGGTGAAGACCAGGAGGCCATCAATCCACAGGGTCCATCCAGATATATCGATCGGGGTAAGGGCCGTGTTGTAGAGCTCCACCCAGTCGTGGGGCTTCTTGGTCTGGCTGTAGACCTCGTTTATCATCATGCCCCCGTAGGCCCTCGTGCCCGCGGAGACCCTGGCAGGAAGGGCGGTCGCGATGTCGTCCGTGCGCCCGCTCCAGTCCTCCATCATGAAGGTCACCGTGTATGTCTCCCCCGGGACCAGCCCTAGCTCGCTGTAGTTCCCGCTCACCTCGAGCTGATACTGGTCGATCGCTGCATCTGCAGGCCCGGCATCGACCCACCCGCCGCTCACGAATCTGAACGCCCTGCTGGACAGGATCGAGTTGCCCTTGCCGTAGATCGCGATTGCGGACTCGGCGCCGCCTATCTGATAGCCCGTGCTCTGGTTCCTGTCGGTGTCGAGGAAGACGAACGCGAAGTCGGCGCCGTACATCGGCTCCTTGATCGGGGTGATGTTCTCGGCGGGGCCTCCAGGAGAGACGAACCGCACAAGGGACGCTGGCACGCTCGTCCCTGCGAGCATCGTGCCGTTCACGGACATGTAGAACGAGGCCACGTCCGTCGTGGAGGCGACCTTGACCGTGTTGATGTCGACATTCCCGGATGTGGAGTCGTTCGTCCTCGATGAGTACGCGTCGCCCAGGTTGTCCTGGATCGGCACCCTTGAGGACCAGTCGGCGAAGGCGCCGTCGATCGCGATGGTCGTCGGCGCGGACCCGATGTACGAGACCTCGGCGCCGGTCTGGACGCTGTCGACGTACCAGCTCACGTTGCCATCGACCCCGAGCGGGTCGGTCGAGTTGAGCTTCAGTCCGAAGGAGTAGTTGGAGTAGCCGATGGGGAAGTCGGCGAGTATGTCCAGGACCTTGGTCTCGCCGTCCGAGACCTGCAGCGGCTGGACGAACCTTATGACGTTATCCGAGGTCGCCCCGATGATCTGCCCGCCCTGTACGGCCTTGATGAATGTAGGGGTCATGTTCCCGAGGAAGTCGAACCTGAGCGCAGGTATGGACGCCATCGGGCCCTTGCCTGAGATATCGACGCTGAGGACGTGCCTGTCCCCCGTGCCGACTATGACATCAGGAGCGTCGTGGTCCTCGACGACCTCGATCGCAGGGCCCCTCGAGCGGAAGGTCACGTCCGACCAGTCGGCCTTCGCGTCCGTGGACCGCATCAGGACGACGACCTGGGAGCTGTCGGTCAAGCGTATGGGGGTCGAGAACTCCATCTTGCCGCCCTTGACGGCGATCGTGGGCGTGGCCGCGTACTCGAACCCCGCGAAATCGTGCCTCGATGCCGTCGAGTTGAACAGCATGGTGTCAGAGAGCTGGACGGTGCCGTTCCACCCGACGATCTCGGTGACCATGTCCGCCCCTATCCCGCGCACGGAGTAGCCCGTGAGCGGGTTGTTGTCGATGTCCACGAAGACATCCACGGCATCCGCGCCCCCGTCCCGGCCGGTGAATAGCTGGCCCTGGGTCTCGATGTAGAAGTAGCTGCCGAGGTTGTCATGCTTCATCGAGTACTCCGTGAGCGAGATGTCGGGATTGGTCGAGTCTGGGGTGTCCCTGTAGATCTGCGCCTTGATCCAGTCGAGGAAGTTGCCGTCGATCGTCACATTCTCCTTCGGGAAGGAGTACACCAGCGCGTACGGGACCGCCACGACCAGCATTACGAGGACCGCGATGATCACGAACCGCTTCTTGAAGTCCACCGTGCGGCTCTTGAACCGCCTCTGCTGGTAGGACAGTCTGAACCCGTTGACGGCCCCCGAGCCGTTCACGAACCCGTTCGTTATGCCGTTCGTCCTGCCTGGACGCGCCCTGAGCCGCCGGCCGTTCGTGACCCCGTTGGTGATGCCGTTCGTCAGGCCGTTGACGAGGCCGTTGCGTCCGTTAATGCCGTTGATTCTGCCATTGGTGCGGCCGTTGGTCTTGCCGTTGGTTCGGCCGTTCGTGCGGCCGTTCGAGAAGCCGGGCAGGACCCCATTCGTGAACCCGCCCTTGCGAAGGAACCCGAGGCCGTTGACCTTGCCCTGCGAGGAAGGGTCTGAGAACTGGAGGCCGTTGGTATAGCCTCTGCTGTTGAGGACAGCGTCTGAGCTGCCCCGCTGGGGGTCCCTGACTCTGCGCACGATCCTGCCTCTCGCTAGGCCTGCTTGAGTCTGGCTTCGCGTTCTTTTGTCGGGAGGTTTCCCCCCTGCGACAAGCTTCGCTTCCAGCTCGGACCCCTAACAAAAGCTCGGTCTGCCCAACTGATTCAGCATGCCCTTTTGTGGTTTGCTTAAATAGCTACGATATCCTGGCTTATTAATTGGTTTCGCCTGGTTCTCGATTATGATACTCACGGAAGAGGGATAGCGTTTAATACGAAGACGCGCGCCCCTTGGCCCTTCTGGCCGCTCGACAGGCGTCGGAAAATGAGAATGACTGGAAGGGGTTTTCATAGGACCGCCTGGCCAGCCTAGATCACGCTGGCGACGACCCAGTCGCCGAAGGCGACCTGTATTCCGTTGCTCGCGAGGACCGTCTCGAGGGTGATCGTCCCACCGATGTGGTACTTGGCGGTGATGTTGGTCGCCGAGGACACGGTCAGCGTGAAGCTCCCGTGGACGACATGCATGAATCCGTCATGGCTCGTCGTCACGGGGATGTAGAACGCCGTCCCCTGGGCGGGGTTGTTCCACTTGTCGCCCATGTACTGGAACCAGATCGTCGTCAGGTAGACGGTCGTGGAGCCCAGGACCTGCTTCTCATAGCTCATGTCCATGATCGTGTCCGAGACCGTTATTTTCTTGCCCACGGACCATCCGCTCGGCATAGCCAGGACCTGGTTGTAGGTCGCATCTCCCGTGTTCACCATCTTGTCGAAGAGCGAGGTGAATCCTCCGGCCCTGGTCAAACCGCCAGAGGCGATCATCACGGCCCCGACCACCACTGCTGCGACGACCACGAGCGAGACCATTATCGCTAGAATCTTCCTCTCCATACCCGCATCACTCCTTTCCTTCTTGCACGCGTCCGCTCAGGAGGGATACAGAGCCCTGCTTGATAGAAAGCAAACGCTACTCCATCCCTTCTGCTTTCGCACCCAATATATCGGGTTATTGGTATATAATTATTTGGTCTCTGGCCAGCCTTGAATGAGATGCCAAAACAGCACACCAGGATGGCCTGAATGCGACACGGGAACCGTGCTGCCCAAGGCCCTTGACGGCAGCTCGACCGGAGGGAACAGAAGGCGCCGCCCCGGCCAAGTCCTCTGACGCCAACCTGGGGCCTGATGAACAGTCCCGCCCTGACAATGCCACGGAGGGCGCTCACGGGGAACGATCCCGACCTCCCCGCTGATGTTCCGCGCAATCGCCCTGCAGGCGCAGGACCTGGGTGGCGGCCGGGACCGGCACGAGGCATGACTTCACGGGCCTATCACTTCGGGATGATGCTGTAACGATCACCCGCCTCGGGCCGACAGCGGAGGAAGTTTGACATCGACCGCGGCTTGCGTTCGTGAAGTGGGAAGGGCTTGAACGAGCCCATTGACATTCTCAGTTCTGGTTATCATGGGCGATTGCCGCCGCGACATGTCTAAGGTCGATGCGACCCCTGATTCCATCGCTGGTCAGCCCCGATCAGGGGATGATTCGGGCAAATGTACGCAGATTCGGAGACGAGAAAGAAGCACTGGTGGTCCCTCGATTCTTCTGAGGAGCTCGAACACGAGGGGCACCTCCATGTCGTCGCCGAGAAGCATGAGGTGAAGCACCTAAGAAGGATCGTCAAACGCGGGGAGAAGGCGCTGAGACACATGTCCGAGGCTTTGGAGGTAGATGCCGCCACCGAGAAAGAGCTCGACATCACCAGGGACGTGGTCATGGGCGTCACAGGTCCCTGCCAGCCCTCCCAGGAGGGGACTCCCGGAGCAGACTTCCCCAGGTTCGTCTGCATTGCGTGCGGGTTCAGCATGCCGCTGGGCCAGGACCGGTGCCCGAACTGCAGGACCCTCTATGTCAACGACCCTGAGGACAAGGCCGTCGACGAGGATGGCCATGAGGACTCGGGCGCGCTCCTCGACGGCGAGCGCGTCGAGGTCGTCAAGGAGATGGCCACTTCGTTCTCCCACTTCGACGTCGCATCGGGAGTCTTCACATGCCTCAAGGCAGAGACAGGCGAGTCGGACTTCGGGCTCGAATGCCACAACTGCGGCGCGGTGACGCAGTTCGGGGCCGACAAGTGTCCGTTGTGCGGTCACCGCTTTGACGAATGGGACACCGGCCTGGTCGGCCTCCTGGAGGGCCTTAAGTTCGACCTGGACGACGACACCGAGCTTGAATGTCCCGTGTGCGGTGAGCATGTCCTTGCCAACGACGGCAGATGCCCGTCATGCAGGGAGATAGTCGCATACCTGGACAGGCACAACCCGGATGTGGCGGTGCGCACGATCCTGAAGGAGAAGGACGTCATCTTCGTCCATCTCGACGTCTCGGACGAGGACATCCGTTTCGCCACCAAGGTGAGGTTCCAGAAGGTCCAGGACGATCAGACCGTCCGGCTGGAGAGCATCGGCAAGGACGGTTTTGACCGCGAATGGAAGGGGCTCGCAAGGATCTGAGTGAACCGCAGGGGTGCGCCACCGTCTTCATCAGGATTTCTGAAGGACACGGCGGGGATTCCGGAGGCGCGATGACCTTTCCGGTTCAGGGCTTCTCCAGGCTCGGAGGTCAGCTCGCGGTCGCCGAGGACGTCCTCGCCCGCACGAGCATCATGACGACCCCGACCACGAACAGCACGACGAACAACACGCCGACACCGAGGTTGGACGACTGCAGGGCGTTGTTGATGGGGTTCCAGAGCATGATCAAGACGAGCGCCATGATGCCGAACAGGAGCACCGAGAGAGCCATTCCAGGCGTCTGCTTCGGGACCTTCCTGCCGTTTCCGGAGGCCCTCTTGACCAGCATGAACACGAGCAGGCCGACGACTATGACCGCGGCCGCTATCCCGACGAACATGCCCAGGTTGTTCTTGATCGGCGGCACCCAGGTCCAGTACCAGTTGATCATGAACGATATCTGCGAGCCGATGATCCCGAGCGCGATGAGAGCGACGCCTATCACCCTGAGGTCGGTTATGCTCGTCGGGGCCTCTGCGAGCTCTGGTTCCGGCTCCTCCGCCTCGACCTCGACGGTCTCCTCCTCGACCTCTTCGGCGACTGGCACGGGTCTCGAGACTCGGGCCGGCTGCGCGGCCGGGGCCGTCGGCTTCTCCTCGACCTCGATGATCTCCTCGACCTCTTCCTCCTCGAACTCGGCTCCGCAGTGCGGGCAGGACTTGACGGACAGGCCCACGGCCTTGCCGCAGACCGGGCACTCGGCCGTCTCCTCTTCGTCCGCGGGGGTCGCGACCACCGTCGGCTTGGGAGTGGGCTTCGCCGGCGGGGCCGTCTCGACGACCTCTTCGACCTCCTCGGACTCGAACTCCGCCCCGCAGTGAGGGCACGAGCTGACTGACAGGCTGACCGAACGGCCGCAGACCGGGCAATCGGCCATCTCCCCTTCATCGACCGGGGATTCTGTGACTGCTGGCTTCGCCTTCGACGCGGGCTTGGTCTCGGGAATCTCCTCGACTTCCTCGGCCTCGAACTCGGCTCCGCAGTGTGGACACTCTTTCACATCGAGGCCTACCGGCCTTCCGCAGACCGGACAAGTGACCTCCTCCTCTTCGGGCTCCACTATGACTTCCTTCTTCTTCTTGGCCATATCAGCACCCACTTCTCTGCAAGGCGCGCAATCACAGTATTCGGGGGTGATATTTAGATTGGGTTGGCCGTTTAAAAACATTGCTACTTGATTTGGCTGGGGCGGCGACGCGCATTGGAAAGCCTTATTCAGGACGGGCCAGCGGCCGTGGCGGCGCGGTCAGTCAGCCTCGGGCCACGAGACGAAGGCTGATATAGCTCGTAATGTGTCTCTCGGCGCGCGGAGCCCAATCCCCATGCCTGGTCAAGCAACCACTGGCTCGATCGTGAGTTTCCTCAAGACCGAGAACGGCCAGAGGCTCTCGATAATCGCGTTCTCAATCGTGGCGACGCTCGTCCTGGTACTGCTCCCGGGCACGGCGGCCGCGTACGTCTTCGGGCTGCCGTACCTGTTCTTCATCCCGGGCTTCGCCGTCGTGCGGCTGTTCTTCTGGAAGGGCACCTCGGACGAGGCGAAGTTCGTGCTCAGCCTCGGCCTGAGCATACTGGTGCTGATATTCCTGGGCCTGATCCTCGTCCTCACGCCGATCGGCCTCAGCGCCAACACCACCCGGGCCTCTCTCATCCTGTTCGCGCTCGGGGCGGTCGCCGTGGACCTCCGATGGAAGCGGCCCGTTGGAAAGGGGAAGGCCGCGCAGAAACCCGAGGACGCCCTCCCGAAGACCGTCAAGCTGGACAAGGTGGTCGCCGCGATGCTCGGGACAGCGCTCGTCGTCTCCGCGATCTCGCTCGGGCTGATCGTGACAGCGAAGTACCCTTCGAGGACATACTTCGCGCTCACGGACGAGAACGGGAGCGCGAACATCAACACCTCCAGGACGATCAACACGACGCTCTCGCTCGTGGTCCACATGAAGAACGGCGAGAGCGGGCAGTGCACTTTCAGGCTGGTCGTCGAGAACGAGACCTTCTTCCCGACCCAGAACTTCTCCAGGCAGCTCGACAAGGGCGATCTGTGGAACCAGTCGGTGAACATCTCGCTCGTCTACTACGGGGACTTCAGGGCCGACTTCAACCTGTACATCCAGCCTGAAGGCGGTTCCGAGTACTTCTACGGCAACCTGCACATCTGGGTCTCCGTGGACTGACCGGGCTCACTTGTCCGCGATCAGCTTCTCCACGTTCAAGGGCTCGCCCTGGTCCTCCTCCAGCCGCCTGATCGACCTTATCGTCGTCTCCTGGATGGCGAGCCTGACGGAGATGAGCGCGCTCGCGACGCTTATCACGACCGCCCCGAGGAGTATCATGATCAGGAGGTTGGCGTCGAGGGACAGGCGGAAACCGTGTCCGAACAGCACGAGCAGATTGGACCTCGAGAGAGAGTCGGCGATGATGACTCCTGCGGCGACCCCGATGGCGGCGCCTGCCAGGCCGCTCTCGAGCGCCTGCGGGAAGACCATCCTCCGGATCGCCGAGCGAGGTGCGCCGATGGTCTTCAGAATCCCGAGCCGCCGCCTGCCCTCCCTGATTTCCTTCGAGAACACGGACGTGATGGCGAGCAGGGCCAGCGTCGCGGATATCGCGCCTATCGCGAACAGCGCGACGGCGACGTTGCCCTGGGAGATCTTCGCGGCCTGATAGATCGGCACAGAGCCTGCGGGGAACAGCGAGTCGGAGCCGCTGTACCGCATCACGAGCTGCACGAGGTCCGGGTTGTCCACGATCCACGACTGCACCGAGATCGACCGCGAGAAGTTGGCGACCTGGACGATGTGCGTCCCCGGGGAGAGGTCCCTGAGCCTGAAGGACACCGTCTTGCTCTCCAGCCCCTGGAGGGTGGTGCTCAGGACCATGCTCGGGGCGGAGTCCACGTAGACGGTCACATTGAAATCCCCCGCGACGGAGCCGTCGTTCTCCATCGCGACCACGCCCATGGCCGACTCCGTCTCCTTGATGACGTCGGGGGACAGCGTGAACGATGCAACCGACGGCAGGAAGGCCGCCGGATAGTTCGCGGGGTCGATGACGCTCACAGTCGCGCTGGCATTGTCGTACCCAGAGAGCGAGGCGACGATCGTGAACGAGCCGGACTGGCCGGCGTAGAAGCTGGCGTGGCCGCCCAGGTCGGCCGTGGCGATCTGGGAGCCGAACGAGACCGTGGCATAGGCCGCGGGGTTCCCCAGGTAGTTCGTCACGGTGACGGAGAAGTTCTGCAGCAGGGGAGTGGTCGCCGGCGCGGCGATGTTCAGATACGGCTCCACGACAGTGATGTTCACGGTGAGGGTGACGGGGAACGCGCCCCCGATGGACACGTTCACCGAGTGCTTGCCGAGGGTCTGGAAGGTGGTGTTCGCAAGCACACGGTTCGATTCAGAGGCGTTCAGGGAGAGAGTGCTGTTGGCGAACGAGGATCCCGCGCTCGAGAAGCCCACGGTCACCTCCCCCGGCTTCGTGCCCCAGTTGCGGACGCCCACGCTGACCGCGACAGGCTCCCCGACCGAGACGCGGGCCTTCTGCGAGAGCAGGTCGAAGAGCGTGAACCTGGGCCCGCTGGGAGCCAGCAGGCCATTCAGCCACGCAGGGTCGGAGGTCGACACGCGGATGATGGACACCTTGTCCGGGCCCATGCCCGTCAGGAACCTAGCGACATCCAGCGAGACCAGGAGCTCGTCGTCCATCGATGTGCCCGTCTGGAACGAGCCCACGACCTTGACGACGTCCATCTTGTCCGAGTAGCTGCCCTGGAGCGGCAGCACATACGGCAGCTTGATCCCGAGCCTGGCCTTCAGGTTCGAGCCGACGATGGCGCTCGAGTCGGCCTTGACGGACGCCGCTCCCGTCAGGTCGAACCTGTGGAACGCCGGACCGGTCGAGTTCAGCCTGTCGAGGTCCACCCCCCTGATGACGAAGGAGACGCCGTTGTATGAGGAGAACGCGAACACCTCTGGGCTCGCGCCTGTTATCTGAGGCAGGGCGGAGAGTGGCCCGACCATGGATGCGTCCACCTGGCTGGAGAATATCGTGGGCGCAGTGGACGACGCTATCGCGAACCTCCCGTCGGCGGCGAACGCGGCCGGGGACGAGTACAGGCCCGAGAGCACGGAGGCCGTCGTAGTGAAGATCATGATCGAGAGCGCGATGACCACTATCACCCTGCGCCTGATCAGGAGAACGGTGCCACCTCCTTGAGGTCCTGGACAGGGGATGTGAAGGTCATCCTTATGGCCGGGATCAGGGCTCCCAGGACGCCCGACGCGAGCGTCACGACATATGCGGACACGAGCAGGATCTCGCTCGACTTTATGACGAAGACCGAGGTGAACATCACGGACGCGGCGGTGGACAAGGCGTAGGACAGCACGATCCCGAGCGCGACCCCCAGAAGGCCGCCGTATGCCGACAGCACGAGCGCGTTCAGGAGCAGGTACGAGAGCACGCGGGCCCTTCCGGCCCCGAGCGTCTTGATGATCCCAATGTCGTGCCTCCTGTCCGCGGTCTCGGACCCCAGGAAGCTGTAGGCCAGGACGGCGATCACGAACGCGGACGGGATCAGCACCCAGGTGGCGTCCGCCTCGATCTCGTTCACGCCCGTCTTGAGGAAGTCCACGATCCCCATGAGTGGCTGGACCTGGAAGCCCAGCTCCTCGAGGCCGGCAATCGAGGTCGCGTTCAGCCCCTTGGCGATCGCGAAGTTGTACATGGTGGCGTTCTCGCCGACGAGGCTCTGGACGAGCTTCTCGCTCCCCATGATCCAGTCGTTGGGGAACACCGAGGAGATGTACTTCCCGACGACGCTCCCCGAGACGTTCTGCGGCCCGAGGAAGGTGACTGGCCCGCTGATCCCGATGTCCGACCCGGCAAGGAGGTTGCTGCCGGTCACGGAATACACCTCCCCGATCACCCGGTACGGGTCCTGGATCGAGAAGACGGTGACCGAGCCGTTGAACGGCATCGCGAAGGCGTCCGCGAAGGTGCCGATGGCGTACTTGCCGTCGATCGAGCTGAGGTCGGAGGAGAGGAATTGCCCGGGCCCGGACGGTCCTGGCTTGGTGACGAGGAGCTTGTCGGCCTCGAAGTTCCCTGAGAGCTTGTCCATCGAGGTCTTGAGCCCGCCCGCGACCGAGAAGCTCGCGACGATGAACATCGTGCAGAGCGCGATGCCCCAGCTCGTGGACCTCGCCCTCGAGCCGAACTTGAACAGCGGGAGTGAGCGCATCGGAGACCGCGCCAAAAGAGGATGTGGCGAATATATACTCTTGCGACAGAGGTCAGCTGACGGCGTCGGCCACGAGCGACACCAGCTCGGCGATGTCCATCTTCAGTCCCGAGACCTTCACGCCAGCGCTGAGGTTGGTCACGCAGAACGGGCACGCGGACACCAGCATCTCGGCGCCTATGTCGTGCGCCTCCTTGACCCTGAGCGACGCTATGTACTCCGAGCGGTCGTTGAACTGTATCTTGTAACCGCCGCCCGCGCCGCAGCACTGAGAGTTCGACCTGTTCTTCGGTAGCTCGAGATAGGTGGAGTCGGGGAACGCCCGCAGTATCCGCCTGGGCTCCTCGTAGATCCCGTTGTGCCGCCCTATATGGCAGGGGTCGTGGTAGGCTATCCTCTTCGGCAGGGGCTTCTTGAGGACCAGCTTCCTGGTGGATATCAGCTTGTCGATGAACTGCGTGAGATGGAGGAGCTCGAAGTCCAGCTTGCCGGCGTAGATCGGGTAGTTGTGCTTCAGGGTCATGAAGCAGCCGGCGCATGCCGTGACCACTGTCTTCGCGTTCCTCCTCTCGAACTCCATGAGGTTGTGCTTCACCAGCCCGTCCTTCTCGTCCGTGACGACGTCCGTCTGCCCCGTCCTGATGAGCGGCGAGCCGCAGCACCACTCGTCCTTTCCGAGGATGTCGTATTCGACCCCCGAGGCGTCCAGGACGCGGGTGGCGTCCTGGGCGATCTTCTGCTGGCGGTAGCTGGCCGTGCACCCGGTGAAGTAGATGACCTCGGGGTTCCTGGAGCGCTTGGCGTTCTTCGGGATCCAGTCCTCGCGGCTCGCGTGAGGCTCGTCGTAGGGGTTGTGCTTCGCGATGACCCTCGTCCGGAGCGCCCTGTGCTTGTCCATCGGGCCGACGCCGTTCTTGACGAACCATTCCTTGAGC
The DNA here is from genome assembly GCA_021789945.1 of Thermoplasmata archaeon. GTDB lineage: Archaea > Thermoplasmatota > Thermoplasmata > UBA10834 > UBA10834 > COMBO-56-21. The sequence goes on from JAJYIS010000017.1 coordinate 25,229, forward strand.
TGCTCCCACCTGTCGTTGAACCTGATTCCCGCGTGGCACACATGCTGGCAGTAGCCGCACGCGGTGCAGTTGTAGACCCTCTCGACGAACTCGGGCGACATCTCGGGGCTTCGCATCAGGAGCCTGTCGATCGTCCCCGGGTGCGCGTATCTCTTCAGATGATACATCTTCCCGCGCACGCGCCACGACTCGAACCCGCGGTCGGGGTTGAGCTGGATCGGGCACACGAAGTTGCAGTAGCCGCACTGGAGGCATGCGTGGACGTCCTTCTCGACCTCGGCGGGAAGACTCGGGCGTGGCATATCTGGCACGAAGGGCTCCTGTCGCGATATAACCGTTGTGCCGATTCCTCCGCCGAGCGGGAAAGATTCATCTAGGACATGCACGTTCGCCGTGACAGAGGCATTGTTTTCCGCGGTTTCCAGCCTCCCAATCCAGGAAACGGCGCGCGGGGGTCGGGAGCTTTGCCGTCTCGGGACACAAGAAGCTCGACGAAGGGGATGATGGCCGAGCTGAAGCCTTACATCAGCGGCCACAGGAACGAGACGCACAGGCTCTCACGGGAGCACTCGGCGCTCCTGGTCATCGACATGCAGAGGTACTTCTTGGACGAGTCCTCGCACGCGTACCTCCCGGCATCCAGAGGGATAGTCGGCAATGTGTCGAGTATCATCGATGCCTTCCGCGGACGCTCTCTCCCGGTCATCTACACGAGGCACGCGCACCTCAAGGACGAACAGCCCGGGGCGATGGACCGGTGGTGGAAGGACAAGATCGTCGAGGGCACCGAGATGTCCGAGATCGTCCCCGAGCTGGAGCCGAAGGGCGGGGAGCCCGTCCTCAGGAAGTCCAGGTACAGCGCGTTCGTGGGAACGGACCTCGAGAGGATGTTGCGCGAAAGGGGTATCACAGGCATCGCCATCACGGGCGTGATGACGCATCTCTGCTGCGAGACGACGGCGCGGGACGCCTTCATGCGGGACCTCGACGTGTTCTTCGTCGTCGACGGCACAGCGTCGGACACCGAGGACCTGCACATCTCCAGCCTGAAGACGCTCACGGACGGCTTCGCGATCCCGGTCTCCACGGAGGAGGTGGTCGGCTGGCTAAGAAGCTAGATGTGGTCATCATAGGCGCCGGCCCGACCGGCATAGCTAGCGCCATCTACCTCAAGAGGGCTGGCAGGGACATCGTGGTCATGGAGCAGAGAGTGACAGGGGGCCTCCTGAGGAGCGCGAACCTCGTCGAGAACTATCCGGGGTTCCCCGGGGGCATCCGGGGTCTGGACCTGGCCCAGCGGTTCAGCGAGCAGCTGGACCTGCTCGGCATAAAGGTGGTCCAGGCCGAGGTGCGCATGGTGACCTCCGTGGTCGGCATCTTCAAGACCGAGACGAGCAAGGGCGACTTCTTCTCGACGAGCGCGATAGTCGCCTCGGGCACGAGGCCCAAGAAGCCCTGCATCTCTGGAGCGACCAGGCTCGAGGGTAGGAAGGTGTTCACGGAGCTGGTCGACATGCCCCTGTCCGCGATCTACGGCAAGACGGTCGTGGTCATCGGCGGAGGGGACTCGGCCTTCGACTACAGCCTGAACCTCATGTCCAGAGGGGCCAAGGTCATCATAGTCTCGAGGTCGAACCCAGTCTGTCTCTCGCTCCTGAGGGGGAGGGCGGACGAGGGCGGGATCGACGTCATCGTGGGCCTTGAGGCCGACGACATCAAGGGCTCGACTGGGAAGGTGACCGTACATGGCTCAGGCAAGGCTGGC
>JAJYIS010000018.1 GCA_021789945.1 Thermoplasmata archaeon
CATCGACACCACGACCTGCTCGATGTTCGTGAGGTTGGACGCGAGGTCCGCGACTCCCATGCCCTGGTTCTTCATGTCGCCAAGGGAGTCGTAGACGAGTATGACGACCTGCTCCTTGATCCTCTCCTCGACCTCCGCGCTCGTGGCGTAGTTGAAGGTACCGACGAACTGGTTCACGAAGTTCTCCGGCGACGCGACCTTGTACCTGAACTCGCCGAACACGCGCAGGTTGACCATGCCGAAGTCCTTGTCCCTGAACTGGTACGGCTGCTTGCTGCCGAACTTGCCGTCTATGGCCCGCTTCTGCAGGTAGATGAGCTCGGCCTGCTGCTGGACGCCGGACAGGAACTGCACGATCTTCCCGACGATCGGCGCGTTCAGGGACGTGAGCGCGTACCTGTCTGGCCGGTCGATGTAGGCGAGAGCCTTACCGTCCCTGTAGAACACCGCGATCTCGTCCTCCCGCACCACGACGTTGTCGTTGAACCTGATGTTCCTGGGGATGCGGAACATGATGTTGGTCCTCTTGTCCGCGTCCTCCCACTTGAATGTCTCCGCTCCGATTAGACTTGCCATCTATCACACCTCCGTGCCCTGGATGACGTCCATTCTCCTGCCGAACTGGTCCTCGAAATCGTTGATCCTCGCCTTGATGTTCATCAGGTCCTTGTGGCTTGTGGCCTCGTCTGCCGCCATGAGCGAGTTCTTGAGCGAGTCGATAGACGCGCTTATGGACGCGATGTGGTCGATCATGGCCGCGTCGAACTCGTACATCGAGTTGAGCGCGTCCTCCTTTATCTGGATGTCCGCGGCGATGCCCGAGTAGCCCATCTCCGCGTGAGTGACCTCCCCCTCCACCTTCTTGAACTGGTTGATGAGCCCGCCGATGGTGTCCAGCTCAGGGGACCCGTAGCTCGTCACGAGCATCCCCCTGCATTCCTCGAGCCCTCGGCGCTGCTTGGTGAGCCTGTCGGCCAACTGCACTCGGAGCATCCTGTCGGCGTCCCTGAGGTCTTCCTTTCTCCGGTAGCCCCGGAACCCCGGAACGAAGCTCTGTATCTTCTTCAGAATGCCCTGGTCCTCTTCTACTCTCTCTCTTATGTCTGCTGGCATGGGGGAGCCTCCACAATTGCAGAGTAAAATCAACTAGCCTAGTTATTAAACATGTCGTTGGAGAACCACTTCTGGATTTCATTTATGTGAGGAAATGACATTACTGTCCTATCGTGGGGTTCAAAATCATAGGCGTTATCGGCGCCAGCAGTGCGGATCCGGAGATACTCGGCTTAGCGGAGCAGGTGGGCTCCTTGATCGCCCGGAACGGCGCGGCGGTCGTCTGCGGCGGCCTCACGGGCGTCATGGAGGCGGCATGCCGAGGGGCCCGAAAGGAGGGTGGGCTGACGATCGGGATTATCCCCACGGACGAAAAGAAGGACGCCAACCCCTACGTCCAGATACCCATCGTCACCGGCATGGGCATGGGGAGGAACGTCATGCTCGTGAAAACGGCCGATGTCCTGATCGCCATCGGCGGGGAGTTCGGCACGCTCTCTGAGATCGCGCACGCGCTCAACCTGGGCAAGAAGGTGATCGGCCTACGCACATGGAAGCTCGAGAAGGCGCACACGAAGCCGATTCCCAACCTCGTGGAGGTCCAGAGCCCCCAGGAAGCCGTGGCCAAGGCCCTCCAGGTTATTTCTGCGCAAAGATGAAGTATAACTGGGCCTGCTCTGTCCTCACGGATGCACTGGAATTGACAATGTCAAAGGTCGCAATCGCCTTGGACCCGGACCGGTCCGCGGGAACGAGGAAGGTCGTGGGCGCGATCGGCATGCCCGACCTGAAGGGCAAGGGCGTGTTCGTGAAGCCCAACTTCAACACTGCCGATCCCGCACCTGGGTCCACACACATAGACACCCTGAGGACGATGATCGAACTGATCAAGGGCCAGGGCCCAACGAGGATAACGGTCGGCGACAGGAGCGGGCCAGCTGACACCGGCAAGGTGTTCCAGGAGAAGGGCGTCTTCGCGCTCTCGGAGGAGCTTGGCTTCGAGTGCCTGGTGCTCGACGAGATGCCCAAGGACCGATGGATCAAGGTGAAACCGCCCGGCAGTCATTGGATCAACGGCTTCCTGTTCGCGAAGCCCGTGCTCGAGGCGGATGCCGTCATTAGCCTGTGCTGCCTCAAGACCCATCAGTACGGAGGCCACTTCACGATGTCCCTGAAGCTCACGACAGGCATGGTCCATTCGAAGAACATGGCCGAGCTGCACGCGTCGGTCTTCAGCCAGAGGGAGAAGATAGCGGAGATGAACACCGCGTACAGGCCGGAGCTGGTCGTCATGGACGGAGTTGAAGCATTCTACGAAGGCGGGCCTATGACGGGCCCCCGCTGGAAGGCCGACCTCACATTCGCCTCGACGGACCGCGTCGCGCTCGATGCCGTCGGCGTCGCCGCACTGAAGATGCATGGCACCACGGACAAGATCCAGGGAAGGAGGATCTTCGACTCCGACCAGATCAGGAGGGCCGTCGAGCTCGGCCTGGGGGCGAAGGGGCCCGAAGAGATCGAGATCGTTCCCGTGGATGATGCGTCAAGGCCAGTCGCCCGCGAAATCAGTAACGTGCTGATGAACGGGTAGGCCTCGCGGAGCGCCTCGCGCTCTCCCCGTCCAAGCAGATGCTCTCGCCGCTTCGCAAAGCAAACACAGAACCGGACAGCCCCGCCTTCTCCGACGCGGCCTCAAGCCTCGCCCTCGGCTCGTCCAAGGGCTCCCAGGACATCGAGTATGTCTCGAAGTGGACCGCCATCATGTACTTGGCCCCGAGGAGCCTGAACGCCTCGATCGCGTCCTCGGGGCTCATGTGGTTCTTCCGGAAGGAGGGCGGATAGTACGCCCCGATCGGGAGGATCGCGAGATCCGGGCTGAAACGCCTCCCGATCTCCCTGAACATTTTCTCGTCAAGGCCCGTGTCACCGGCGAAGTATGTGCACTTCTCTGCAGATATGACATACCCCTGGTAACCCGCGGTGAAGTAGAACGGGGGCCGGCCCCCGAAATGATGTGACGGCACGGCGGTGATCCTCGAGTCCCCTACCCGGACCTCGTCCCAGGGCCTCATGACCCTTATGTTCGCGAACCCCCTGAGGACCAGGGGCAGCGACATCCCCTTGGGGAGGAACACAGGCACGTTCCTCCCGAGGGCCTCGAGGGAGCGCAGGTCCAGGTGATCGTGGTGTCCGTGGGACACCAGGATCGCCTCGAGGCCTGATATCGAGTCGATGTCGAAGTCCATCCTGGCCTCCCTCTTGGTGAACACGGACGCCAGCCGGTCCGAGAAGACCGGGTCGGTTATGATGCTATGATGAGGGGTCTCAAGGAGCACGGTCGAATGACCTATGAAGGTTACAGATGTCAAGCATTGAGACTCCATCATGCCCGCCTCCGTGTACGAGTCCGCGGTCCACATGAACGGCCAGGGACGGATAATCATTCGGCCGTCCGTGTTAGACCGTCAAGGTACTGCCGATTGACGGCCTGCCAATGGGAGTAACAGCGTTAAATACGATGGCGTAGTTGTCGGAGGCCAAAGGATCCGGGCGCATGCCCATGTCAATCGGGCAACGATTCGGAGTGTGTGAGGACATCACCATGATTTCGATGGTAGGAGAAAGAGGAATCGTTGGGGACAGGATTGCAGTGGAACAGGGCAATCCCGCAGCCAGGCGTCCAAGAAGGTCGGTCCGCGTCTCGCGGAGGATGCTCGCGGCCCTGTCCGCCATAGTCGCTTCGCTCAGCGTGATAGCTCTCATCCTCGCGCCCACAGGCCACACGACAGCACATCCGGGCAACACTGGAGGCTCATGCACATGCCATCCCTCCACGACCACGACCTTCGAGACGATCACAGGACTTCCGGCTGGAACATACAACCCTGGCCAGGCGTACTCGGTCACCGTATCGATCGCTGACACGAATGGCGCGACGGGGTACAACTCGTTCGACTTCATGGTGACCGCGGGGACCATCACCAGCTCTGACCCGAACGTCAAAATCTATACCGCTCAGGAGGCGGTGGCCAGCGTGTTCACTGTCAGCTCCTGGACATTGACGTGGACTGCACCTGCCACGGGGAGCGTCAGCGTCAACGGATGGGCGGTCTTCGGCGGGGGCCAGATGTCGAACTCGCCCTACAACCACCTGACCTATACCCTCAACCCGGTTTCGATCCCCGAGTTCACCACGCTGCTCGTGCCGGTGGTCGGCATGCTGGGTGCCATCTTCGTGTCCACCAGGATAGCCAAGAAGAAGAGCTGATCTGCGCGGCGACCGCGACCTGAAACCCCTTCCATATCTCTCATTCTCGGCAAGCTCCGTGAGCGGCTCTGGTTGACCGTTCAGTCAACGCCAGACCCCTGTAGAAATAGCGCAGTTGACAATCTGATCTCGAGTGGGATCATGAGACAACTTGAGAAGTCTCTGGCGAGCCTGGTCATCGTCGCTTGCGTAATGGCTTCGGGAGCCATCGTCATCAGCCTAACAAAGCCGGGCGCAGGCGATAGGTCGAGCTTGTTCCTGTCCACCTTCGCCTCAGAGGAGGCTCTGAAGGGGTTCGTCGAGGACTCGATGCAGAATCAGAGGCATTCGTACGGGATCGGGGAACAGCCGATGCTCACGCCAAAATCGCCTTCGTCCGATTCCGACCTGTCTCACTCGGGAACGAACGTACAGGTCGCGGGGGTCGACGAGCTCGACATGGTCAAGACGGACGGACAGTACATCTATGTCGCCAACTCGACTGGGGTGTCCATCGTCAGGGCGTACCCGCCAGAGCTGCTGTCGAATGTGACCTTCATCGACAGGTCGTATCTCGGTCCTTTCGTGAACGACACCATGAGCGTCTACTTCACTGGACTGTTCGTCCTTCCCGGCAAGCTGATCACGGTCAGCTGCGCCCAGGACCTGTACTATTGGCGCACATACTCGCCGACAGAGGCCTATGTTGCTTGGGCCCCGACCGAACAGTGGTCCATAGTCTCCGTGATCGACATCGCAGACCCGGCGCATCCGACCCTTGAGTACACGGCGGGCGTCACCGGATGGCCGTCCTCCGGCAGGCTGGTCGGAGACACTGTGTACCTCGTGACTTCGGACACCATCGGCATCTGGGAGAACCGGACCCTCGCGCCGCGCGTGCTGGAGGGCTCCATCGCGAAGGACCTTTCGCTGAGCAAGATTCGATACGATCCGGAGATGAAGGACGCTCACTCGTTCACGAGCATTCTCGCGGTCGACACGTCGTCGAGGACCGAGAATTGCGAAAGCATCATCACCGGCTACTCCTCCACCATGTACATGTCGACGGCCTCGATCTTCCTCACCGTCCAGAAATGGGGCGGGATGAGGGTCATGGCCGGCTCTGCATCACTGGCTCCCGAGGACGATTTTGGGAGCACGACCATCTACAAGGTCGCGTTCGACGGCCTGTCGATGACGCCCGTGGCGAGCGCCGACGTTAGAGGATGGGTCCACGACCAGTTCTCGCTCGATGAGAAGGACTCCTACCTCAGGGTAGCAACGACCACCAGCTGGTCCAACCAGTCGAGCGCCGTATATGTTCTCGATGAGAACCTGCACTTGGTCGGATCCCTAGTCGGTATCGCCCAGGGCGAGAGCATCTACTCGGCACGGTTCGTCGACGACACCCTCTACCTGGTCACCTTCAGACGGACCGACCCGCTGTTCGTCATCGACCTGAGCATACCCTCGCTCCCCAGGGTCGTGGGCGAGCTGACCATGCCAGGGTTCTCCAACTACCTGCACCCGATGGACAAGGACCACATCCTCGGGATCGGGTCCCTGGACGGCAATGTGAAGATATCGGTCTACGACGTCAGCAACCCCACGGCTCCCGTCGAGGCCGCACAATGGGTCCTCGAGGGATACAGTAGCTCCTACGCCATCTACGACCACAAGGAGGTGCTGTACGATGGCGGCCTGGGACTGCTGGTCGTCCCGATCAGTGGATACAGCTGGTCCTACAACGGATCGATGGACTCCGTGAACGGCGAGTTCGTCTTCAACGTGTCCGTCGACAATGGGATAGAGCTGCGCGGGATAGTCACGTTCGGGCAGAATACAAACTACTACGGTCTGCGAAGAGCGCTGTATATCGAGGACTGCCTGTACACGGTTTCAGGCTCCACGATCAAGGCGAGCCTCCTGTCGGACCTCACCGAGGTCGCCTCCCTAGTGTACGACGACAGCAGCTCCTACTATTGGCGAGCGATGGTCTGATGAGCTCGACGACAGAGCCTGAGGCCAGCGGCGGGGCGAGCTTAAAGGTCCACAGCGCGCTACTGCCTCTTCGAGGACAGGAAATGCGAGTCGAGCTGGACAAGAAGACCCTGTTCGCCCTTGCTTCCGATACGCGGGTCGAGATCCTCAGGACCCTGATCCCGATGCGCAGGACTGTGTCGCAGCTATCCGAGGCGTTGGACATCGACAAGGCTGCAATCCACAGGCACCTGAAAAAGATGGAGGAAGGAGGGCTCGTGAGGCGGTATGAGGACCACGGCTTCGTCTACTACGGGCTGACCTGGAAGGCGAGGGACCTCATGTCCCCGGGCGAGAACACCCGGATAGTCATCCTCTTCTCCGCGTCCTGGATACTCACCCTCGCGGTCGTCTTCCTGCTGGCGTTCGCGCTCATGGGGGGCGTGAACGGCACTCTCGTACCGAAGAGCACAGATCACAGCTCCTACGGAAACCAGTCCTCAGCTCGTGAGAGCGAGCAGTTCTTCAGCCTCGGGCCCGCCTCGCCGCTCTGGATAGCCGCTGCGTGCATCGTCGCAGCGGCCTCATTCATCCTTGCCCGACAGGCGTACATTGGAGTGAGGAAGCCGCGCCAGAAGCGCTCGCCCAATGAGGCCGTGGCTGGACAAGTTTGAATAGCCCCGCACCGCTACGACATACGGAGCACGAGGAGTGTTCCCATGACAAGCAAGATCGATTCTAGGGAACTCGCAAAGAGAGTGAGGACCGACAGGGAACCAGCGCTGGTCCTGTTCTCCGGAGAGTGGTGCAAGGACTGCCGGGCGTTCAAGCCGAAGTGGGACGAGTGGACCGCAGTCAGGGCAGGACCGATCTACACTGTGGAAGTTGGCCGTGCGGGCCGCGAATGGAAGGAATGGAGCCTGGACGAGATCCCCACCGTCGCCGCGTTCTCGGGCGGAAGCGAAGCCGGGAGGGTCCACGGGGTCATCACGAAGGAGGACCTCGAATCCCTCTGGAAGGGCAAGCTCCGGATGGCCTGAGGACCGGCCAGGTCCTCACAGGGTCTTCTCGAAATTCCTGATGAGGTCGTCGCCCTGCTTCAGCGCTGACCTGTCGATCGGCGGGACCTGATGTTCCTTCAGGAGCTGCTTCGCGATCCTCTTGGCCTCGGGGACCATCTTCGTGGAGTAGGACGCTTCCCACTCGAGCTTCTTGGGGTCCCAGAAGCTCAGGGCCGTCTTGAAGTTCTTGAGCGTGTGCGGATGATTGAGGAACGTGTTTCCGTGGCCGACCGCCCGGACGACATCCAAGGCCGCCGTCTGCTCGTTGAAGTCGAACTTCCTCATATATGCCCTGAGATTGTCCCAGATCGTCGCGTCGATGACCATCTGCTCTAGCGACGCTCCCTTCACGGCGTCGAGCCCGCCCATGCCGCCTGCGAGGTCGGTCCCGGACAGGGTCGTGAGCACGACCCCGAATATCTGAGTGAGCGAGTGCGGGATGCCGGGCTCGTCCTTGTCGTTGATCCCCCAGTCGCCGACCATGCTCGGCAGCCTGTATCTCGCGGCCATCTGTCCCAGTCCGGCGCTTATCAGGGCCGGCTCGGCGGTCATGTAGTTGATGGAGCCCGTCCTCATGTCGATCGGCGCAGACGACGAGCAGTAGATGTGGGGCGCGCCCGGCGCGGTGAACTGGGTGATGCACAGGCTCGCGAGGTTCTCGGTGTTCGCGTTGACGATCGTGCCTGCCATCGTGACCGGAGCCGAACCCCCGGAAAGCGACATCGACATCGAGGCGACCGGGATGCCGAACCTGGCCAGCTCGGCCATGCCTTCGACAGCGCCTTCGTCGAACGAGAGCGGAGCGATCGAGCAGCAGATGACGGAGAATATGGGCCTCTTCCTGAGCGCATCCTCCCCTCCGGCGACGAACGATGCGAGCTTGATCTGCCTCATGGAGTCCGCGGCGCTCGACACCTCCACGCTCTGGACGTGCTTGGTCGTGTTCTGCAAGGCGACCCAGAGCTCATGGAGTCCGTGGGCGGGCTGGGGGACCTCCGTCGCCGTGAGCGAGGTCCAGCAGAATGCGACTGGGTCGAGGGCGTCCCCGAGCCTGACGAAGTCCGCGATGTCCTTCCTCGTCGAGGGCCTCTTCTCTCCCGTGTCGATGTCCCTCATGTATATCCCGAGGCCCGTAGTCGCGATGTAAGGGGCAGACTCGACAGGGATCGGCATGTCGTGCTTCGGGTCCCTAGCGCACATCCTGATCGACCGGGGGGCCTTCCTGAGGGCCTCGTCGACCATCGCCTCGGGTATCTTGGCTATCCCTGTCCTGTAATCGACACTTGCGCCCGCGCTGGCCAAGGTCTTTAGAACCGTATGGCTGCGGACGAGCACGCCTATGTCCTTCAGGCTCTCGATGCTCTTCCCGTGAACGAAGTCCTCTTCCCTCTTGTCCAAAAACCTCAACCGCGCAACTGCCAACTCCAGTCACCTCCCAGACCTTTGAATGTCGCCTATGAAAGGGTGCAAGGAAATCAGTTACTAGAACGTTTCTGTCAAATGCGGACGTTCGGCCCGCTCAGCGCTTGCCAGATAAGAATGTCGTACAATATATTAAAATTGTCGAATCAAATAGTCCGGCGAATCCACAGTCAGCGGCCCCTTATGAACGTGCCTTCCCGTAGCTCCCGGAAGGCCGTATCCAACTCCTCCTCGGTGTTCATGACGATTGGGCCGCCCCAAGCGATAGGCTCTCTCAGAGGCTTCCCGGAGACGAGGAGGAACCGGATGCCGTCCTTGCCCGCCCTTGCTTGGACAGTGTCCCCGTCCTCGAACAGTATGAGGTCCTCGGGGCCGAAGCTCTTGCCGTTTCCCCCGAAGCCGCCTCGGCCCTCGAAGATGTAGGCGAACGCCGTGTTCCCCCTTCGGACGCCGTGCGAGAAGCTCTTGCCCGGTTTGATGGAGACATCCAGATACTCCGACTCCACGACCAGGTCCCGGACCGGGCCTCTAGTCCCCTCGACCTCGCCCGCGATGACCTTGACGCTCGCGCCATCAGCCGTGACAGCCTCCGGAATCTGCGAGCTCTTGACATCGCGATACCTCGGCCTCATCATCTTCCCGGACGCCGGAAGGTTCACCCAGAGCTGGAAGCCCTGCATCATGCCGCTGTATTCTCGCGGCATCTCCTGATGCAGTATGCCGCCTCCAGCGGTCATCCATTGCACATCCCCTGAGCCGATGGCGCCCTTGTTCCCGATGCTGTCGCCGTGCTCGATGAGCCCTCTGATGACATAGGTGACGGTCTCGATCCCCCGATGGGGATGCCACGGGAACCCAGCGATGTAGTCCGCAGGATCGGCGGAATGAAAATCGTCCAGAAGCAGGAACGGGTCCGCGCGCTTCGCCTCGCCAGGGCCCAGGGCCCTCTTCAGGTGCACCCCAGCACCTTCGATCGTCGCCCTGCTCTTCCAGGAGCTGTCGACCTCGCGCATAGTTGACATCGCTTGATCACGAGGACGCGGCGCTACTTGAGGATTCTACCTGATGGTGATGGTCATATCGCAGCCGAGGGCGGGGACCGTCGGCCAAACACGCGGTCAGCGCCCCGGCTTGTCTGACCCTGCGCCCTCGAAATTGTAGCCGCAGGGAAGGTATGTCTGCTCGCCCTTGGACCTCGGGTACTTCCTGCACTGCGGTGGCCTCACCGAGTAGATGGCGCATCTGAACGACCCAGGCTTCCCGTCATCGGACCTCAGGAAAGGACACGTGAATAGGAACTTGCAGCAAGCGCCGCACCTGCTGCACTCACCTCCCCTACAAGGATCGACCGGCAGCACGAAGCTCGTGAAGAACCTCGTCACCTTGCCGTCGAACGGACCGCTCTTCTTTCTGGCCATAACGATTCCCTCTGTCGCCCTATGGCTAGGCATGGTCCTTGTGCGGTCTTCCCTTCCTGATGCGATTAATCCGCTTCTTCACCTTGTGGCGAGTGCTTCTCGGGAGCTTCATCTTCGTCCCTCTCGGAGTCGTCGTACGCGATGCATGGCTGCTATCCTTTCCCAACCTCAGTCCGGTCCAGCTAGGCTACATCCTCGTTCGACGGTTTGGGGAAGGACTGGAACTTCTTGAGCTTCGCGGGCACCTGGGACCTGACCACGTTGTTCGACGTGAAGATGTAGGCTGGCTCCCCGGTCATGTGGTCGTACTGCTCCAGCCGGAAGACCTTCCCGATGTTTATCTTGAGGTGGAGCGTCGTGCCGTCCTCCAACTCCAGGGTCGTCCAGGGCTCGCTCTTGACCTTGAACTCGAGTTCGGTCGCATCAGCCGGTCCGCTGGGGGTGTTCACCTTGGTCTTCTCCATGTTCTCAGTCTCCTCGCTCCCGATTGGCGTTCCATCCCTATGTTCTTTGCCCGGACAGACGCCGGGGATGTTGGCCGCCGTCCGTTCTACCTGTCCTCTCCCTTGCCGTACAGGACCGAAAGCAGGCTTATCACGGCGAAGTATCCCAGGCTCAACATCATCAAGGGGAGGGCGATCCACATAAGCCATGCGGTCTGCTCTCCTCTGGTGACAATGACCAGCGAGAGAATGAGGACCCCGACGACGGCGGGCACGAACGCGACCCGCTCGCGGACAACCCATCTCCTGACGGCCCCAAGCCTCCCGGAAGGCATCAGACGCCGATTGGATGCATCGGATATCTCTCTTTCTGTGCGGAGCGGGCCTTCCTAGCAAAACGATTTAGTCAGGGGCGGTCATCAGCTCCAGATGAGGGGGTTGGCGGATTACTGAGGCGAAATTGATCCTCGCAACTTGCCCGAGCTGTGGCGCGAGCCTGAGCTTGCCGGACAGCCTCCAGAGGGCATTCTGCACCTATTGCGGGTCCGAAGTCCTCGTCAGCAGACTCACTGGAGGCGTGAAGGTCCAGTGCGCATCATGTGGTGGCTTCGGCCGGGTCGACGTGTGTCGCGGATGTGATGGGAGCGGGCGGTGCACCTGGTTCATGGCCGGATCGAGCATCTCCCGAGACACGATCTGGCTTGGGCCCGACTCCCGCTGTGAGAACGGTACATGCTCGGCATGCGGAGGCTCTGGGACTCTTGCTCTCCTGGGCTGCCCGTTCTGCGGAGGAACTGGGAAATGCCCACGTTGTCTCGGGACTGGCAAGTGCGCCATGTGCAGGGGTGTAGGACTGATCCCCAATCCCCAAGGGACCCAGATGTGCGTCGCCTGCGGGGGAACGGGAACGACAGACGCGGGAGCCCCGAGCGCGATTGAGGCCGGCTTGATGTGCCCTGAGTGCAAGAGGCCCATGGTGAAGGGCGACCAGTTCTGCAAGCACTGCGGATACAGGTTGAACCGCTGCCCGAAATGTGGGGCCATCTGGATAACGGGGACTTTGACTTGCGCCAAGTGTGGCTTCAATCCTGATTCTCCGGATCAGAACCGATTGGAGTGAAGAATGCACGAGCGCAGGATCTATCGTCCCCCGGCTGCTTCATTGAGCATCACGGAGTGAAGTGGGCTCGAACCTGAAATCCCCGCGGCCGGCTTCGAGCAACCGATGGGACCTTCAGGGGGATGTGGAAGCTGGCTCACATGGAGAGGGCAATCGCGCCCCGCGAGCGCCGTCATCTCCTCCGCTAGGTCCCCTTCTTGAGGGCCGTCGCCAGCCTCGCGACTCGTTCTCCAAGCTCCTTGCAGGACTCGACTTCTTCTTTGTTCGGCGACTCCACCGCCGTCGGGCCGTAATGCTTGTTGTCGTTCCTGCCCTGCACGATCATCCCGTGGATCAGCATGGCTTCGAGGATCGATAGGATGGTCGTCTCGGCGCCGCATGCCGTATCGCCCGAGCTCGTGAAGGCTCCGCCGACCTTTCCCTTCAGCTTCCCATGGATCGCATTGGACCGGTCGATGAACGACTTCATCTTCCCTGACATGTTCCCGTAGTAGGTCGGGGAGCCGATTATGATAGCATCTGCACCAGTGAGGTCGCTCATCTTGGCCTTGTCGACCTCCAACACGACGACATCTGCTCCATCGACCTTCCTTGCACCGTCAGCGACGGCGCCGGCCATCTTCTCAGTGTTCCCTGTCCTAGAGTCGTAGACCACCAGAACTCTCGTCATCTGCAGTCACCAAATCCGCGGAGGATACGTTCGTCTTGGATTATTGGCCTTTGCGGAGATTTCACGCGCACTTCTCCGGCACTCTCTCAAACATCGAGAGGAGGAGCACCCCAGAACGGCTATAGGCTAGATGGGCCATACCGTAATCGAGCGTGGCTCGATGGGGGAACTGACGGATGTCGGCGACTGAAGTACAATCCTCGCCTGGAGGGCGAGGGAAAGAACGGAACCGTTCGCAAAGAACCGTCATAATCGGGTTGGCTCTTGTTTCGGCTCTCATCATCGGTGCGGTCGGCTGGTGGGCCGTGGATTCTGTCATCAATAGACCGGAGCGTACCGGACACAGTCCGATCTCCATCACCACGAATCTGGAATTCAACTATGCGAACGGCGTCGTCGGAGGGAGCGGGACGGAGTCGGACCCGTACATGATAGCCGATTGGGACATAGAAGCATCCGCCGGATCCGGCATCGCGATACGGGACACGGACGCGCATTTCATGATCAGGAACTGCTACATCCATGACGGCTCCGACGACTTCGTCGGGATCCTACTGGCCAATTGCCTCAACGGCAACCTGAACAAGAACATATGCTCGAACAATCTCAATGGCATATCTCTGGATGACAACTGCAATCACATCAATGTAACTGACAACACGTGCGTTTTGAATTCTCATGACGGAATCGCACTCAACGGATCCAACAACACCATGAGCACCAACAACTGCAGCTCGAACGGCTATGACGGGATCTATCTCGTCCTGTCGACCAACAACTCTCTTACGGACAACAATTGCAGCTCGAACGGCCATAATGGCATCACACTGGACAGATCGAGCGACAACGACCTGCAGTTCAATCTGGTCAGCGACAATGACGGATATGGCGTGAACATCTCGTCGTACGCCTACCTTACGCCAAGCGCCAACAACCGCATATGCTACAACGTGTTCATCGGCAACAACGGAGCGGCAGGCACTCGTGACATGAGCCATGTGCAAGCCCGAGACGATGGAATCGACAACCGGTGGAACATCACGGACGTCTTGAATGAGACCTTGGGCAACTACTGGAGCGATTGGACAGCTCCGAATGCAGTCGCCCCGTCCTCGACGGTCGATCTCCCCTACGATATCTGGGGAAGCGCGGGAGCGAAGGACTTCTATCCACTCACGTTCGATCCGCGCAAGGTCTGGCCAATATAGCCGAGACCTGCCACACGCATGCCCGAGGGCTGGACTCATGTCGGCCGTAGTGTTTCGCTTCCCATAGGCCCATCGAGAATCGAAGTGGGCCGAAGGCGATTTGAACCCACTCTTTCTGATGGCTCGACTCGTAAGAGTACAAAGTCCTTCCAGAAAGGCATCTCGGGAACGGCATCATAAACGAGGTGGTAGCAGCCCCTCACAAACCCCTTTCGATTCTCCGTCCATTATGTTGGCCAGAGGTTCAGTCATCATGATGTTCGACCTTGATGACTACGTTTGGTTTGATGCCGGCTACTGCGGGTAGAACGTGATTCAGGACTTGCTCTGCGGTCATACGGAACTTTCGGCCACGCGCGCTCACCTTCACCCAACCAGTCGTGTTGCGGTAATACCGCTCAGTGAAGTTCTTCGTGCCAATCGATATGACATAGCTTTCATTCTTCAGGTTCATTTGTCATCCTCCCATCCCATCATCGCAATCACTCCCCTATGGGTTTTCCGGGGTGAGACTCGAAGCACATAGAGCATTCGAGATGGCGGGAAAGGCCCCGGACTTCAATTCCCCCTTGATTGAAGGGAAGAGAAGACCTCACATGCCATGCATAAGAGTGGACCGAAGGGGATTTGAACCCCTGACCTCCTGCTTGCAAAGCAGGCGATCTTCCACTGATCTATCGGCCCGCAAGGTTGGCTGGAAATGGCTGATTGGGCATGTCGGTTAAATAGATTTGCCGTGGCAAGCCAGATGGCACCAGAGGCTCACGAGTACGGATATTCCTGTTCGACCTCGTAGAAGGGCTTCCTTCCGTCGAGAAGCAGGAAGTCCGAGATGATGTCATGCATCTTGTCTGCCTCGAGCAAGAAGGCATCGTGACCGTAGGTTGAAGGAATGTTGTGATACTGGACCGCGAGGCCGTTCGCCTTTATTGCCTCGACGAGCTCCTTCGACTGGTCCGGAGGATAGAGCCAATCCCCGGAGAAGGACAAGACCAGGAACCTGGACCTTGATTTCCGGAAGGCGGGTTCGAGAGACTCACATCCAGGCGCCAGATCGAACAGGTCGATCGCCCTGGTTATGTAGAGGTAGGAGTTCGCGTCGAACCTTCTTGTGAAGGCGTCTCCCTTGTACCTAAGGTAGCTCTCGACCTCGAAGTGCGGCTCGAGGAACTTCTTCCCGCCGTTCGCATACGTGCCGTTCTTCGCCTTTCTTCCGAACCTCCGCTTCAGCGTATCGTCGCTGAGGTAGGTGACGTGGCCGACCATCCTGGCGATCGACAGTCCGTCAGTCGGCGGTTCCTTTCCATAGTAGTCCCCGTTCACCCAGTTCGGATCGATGGAGATCGCGTGCCTCCCTATCTCGTTGAACGCGATGTTCTGGGCCGATTGTCTTCCCGCGGTCGCGATGGGAATCGCAAGCCTGCATCTCTCTGGGTACGCTAGGGCGAACTGAAGGACCTGGAAGCCCCCCATGGACCCGCCTACGGCCGCGTACACCTGCCTTATCCCTAGCTCGTCCAGGAGCCTCACCTGGGCGTCGACCATGTCCCTTATGGTGAGTATCGGGAACTCCGAGCCATAAGGTCGCCCGGAACTCGGGTTCACAGAGCCAGGTCCTGTCGAGCCCCTGCAGCCACCTATCACGTTCGCACAGATGACGAAGTACCTTGAAGTGTCGAACGACTTCCCCGGACCGATCATCAGGTCCCACCATCCTGGCTTCGGGTCCTCCCTCGAGTTCAGGCCCGCTGCGTGGGCGTCACCGGACAGCGCGTGGAACACCAGGATGGCGTTCGACCGGTCCTCATTGAGTTTGCCGTAGGTCTCATAGGCGAGGGTAATGGGCCCTAGCTTCCCGCCGCTTTCGAGCGCGAGCTCATCCGGCGAATCCGCGAACGTGAAGTACTTCGTCTTGACGATGCCGACCGAGGCGTCCCTCATGCCATCCCTCCAGCAGGCGAGCTATCATACGGTAGCTCAATCACCTCTTGGTCGCCTTGGCCAGCGCCTGGTCGATGTCAGCGATAATGTCCTCGATCGACTCAAGCCCGATGGACAGCCGGACGAAATCGTCCGTGACGCCGGTCGATACCTGCTCCTCCGGGGTCAGCTGCGAGTGGGTGGTGGTCGCGGGATGTATCGCCAAGGACTTGGCGTCCCCGACGTTTGCAAGATGTGAGAGCAGCTTCAGGTTCTCGATGAACCTCTTGCCGGCCTCCCTGCCCCCTCTGATGCCGAAGCCCAGGATAGCACCGTAGAGCCCCCGGTGGTGGTACTTCGCCGCGAGCCCATGCTGCGGGTGGCTATTGAGACCTGGATAGTTCACCCATTCGACACTCTCATGACCTTCAAGATACTCAGCGACCTTCGCGGCATTCGTGCTGTGGCGCTCCATCCTCAGATGCAGCGTCTCGAGCCCCTGAAGGAAGAGGAACGAGTTGAATGGGCTCAGGGCAGGCCCGAGGTCCCTCAACAGCTGCACCCTCGCCTTGACGATGTAGGCGGCGTTCGAGAAGGCCTTCGTGTATTCGATTCCGTGGTAGCTGGGATCAGGTTCTGTCAGGTCCGGGAACTTGCCGGGGCTCCAGTCGAACCTGCCTGAGTCGACGATTACCCCTCCGATGCTAGTCCCATGTCCCCCGATGAACTTGGTCGCCGAATGGACCGCGACGTCGGCCCCGTGGTCCAGTGGCCTCAGGAGGTACGGCGTCGGGAGCGTGTTGTCGACCACGAGCGGGATGCCGTTGTCGTGGGCTATCCTCCCGACCTCTTCGAGGTCGAGCGTGTCGAGCCTCGGATTGCCGACCGTCTCGGCATAGAGGGCGCGGGTGTTGGCCGTGACGGCCTTCCGGAAGTTCCGAGGGTCCGTCGAGTCGACGAACCTCACCTTCATGCCCATCTTAGGGAAGGTCGAGGTGAACAGGTTGTAGGTACCGCCGTACAGGCTCAGTGACGAGACGACCTCCTGCCCCGGGCGGACGATGTTGAGCAGCGAGAGAGTGATCGCCGCCTGGCCGGAGGAGACGCCGAGCGCGCCTGCTCCGCCCTCGAGGGCCGCGACCCTCTTCTCGAAGACATCGGTCGTGGGATTCATCATCCTCGTGTAGATGTTTCCAAATTCCCTGAGCGCGAACAGATTGGCCGCGTGCTCAGCGTCGTTGAAAACAAACGACGTCGTCTGGTAGATCGGCACGGCCCTCGCATTGGTCGCGGGGTCGGGTGCTTGGCCGCCGTGAAGGGCCAAGGTCTCGAAGTCCGGCGTACGTGTTTCCTTCTGCACGAGCATCCCTCCTCGGGATTGTTAACGGCGTTAAGCTCACATCGTACTTAACCGAATCGCCGCAACACGCGATGCGCTCACCGTCCAAAATCAGGCAGCGGACATGCTCCGATCAGGCATGCCGAGAATGATTCAAGCGGGCAAAAGGCTGAGACTGCGAATGCTCTTAATTCGCACACGAGAGAGCAGGGAGCTTGTCGGAACCCCGAAGCCCGCTCAGGACCTCAGGACGATCTCGATGTTGACGCCGTCGGGGACCTGGATCCTCATGAGCTGCCTGAGCGCACGCTCGTCGGCGTCGAGGTCGATGAGCCTCTTGTGCACACGCATCTCCCACCTGTCGACCGTGCTCGAGCCGCCACCGTCAGGACCCTTCCTGCACGGGACCACAAGGCGCTTGGTCGGGAGCGGTATCGGACCTGAGATCGCGACGCCAGTCTTCTCGCTGATGGTCTTGATCTGCTTGCAGACGTTGTCGACCTTCTTCGGGTCCGTCCCGCTGAGCGATATCCTGGCCCTTTGCACCATCTTTCAAACCTCACACATCACAAACACATAAAGAGAATCATATGGAAAGGGTTTACATCTCTTTCTTCTCGACATCTATGACCATGCCGGCGGCGACCGTCTGGCCCATGTCTCTGATGGCGAACCTGCCCAGCTGCGGGAAGTCCTTCGCCTTCTCGATCACGAGCGGCTTCGTCGGCGTTATCTTCACGATCGCCGCGTCGCCGGTCTTCAAGAACTGCGGGTTCTCTTCCTTAACCGCGCCGGTCCTCGGGTCCAGCTTCTTCTGGAGCTCGGTGAACGTGCATGCGACCTGCGCTGTGTGGCAGTGGAACACGGGCGTGTAGCCGACCGTGATCACGCTCGGATGGTTCAGGACCATGATCTGCGCCGTGAATGTCTTCGCGACAGTCGGTGGGTTGTCAACTGGCCCCGCGACATCGCCTCTCTTGACATCGGTCTTCGCGATGCCCCTGACGTTGAATCCGACATTGTCGCCGGGCACCGCCTGCTGGAGCGTCTCGTGGTGCATCTCGATCGACTTCACTTCGCCCACCTTGTTGGCCGGCATGAAGATGATCTTCGTCTCAGGCTTGAGCACGCCCGTCTCGACCCTGCCCACTGGCACGGTGCCGACGCCGGTGATGGTGTAGACGTCCTGGACCGGCAGCCTGAGCGGCTTGTCGGTCGACTTCGAGGGCTCCTTCAGGCCGTCGAGCGCCTGGAGCAGCGTCGGGCCCTTGTACCAGGGCATGTTCGCGCTCGGAGTGGCGATGTTGTCTCCCTTGTATCCCGAGCATGGGATGAAGGGTATCTCGTCGGGCTTGAACCCGACCGTCTTCAGGAGCTCCGAGACCGCCTTCTTCGTCTCCTCGTACTTCGCCTGCTGGTACCCGACCGAGTCCATCTTGTTGACATCGATGACGATCTGGTTCACGCCGAGGGTCCTCGCCAGGAATATGTGCTCCTTGGTCTGCGCCTGTGGTCCCTCGATGGCCGAGCAGACGATGACCGCGGCGTCGGCCTGGCTCGTGCCGGTGATCATGTTCTTGACGAAGTCTCTGTGCCCGGGCGCGTCGATGATCGTGAAGTAGAACTTCTGGGTGTTGAACCTCTTGTGAGCGACGTCGATGGTGAGACCCCTCTCCCTCTCCTCCTTGAGTCCATCCATGACCCATGCGAACTCGAAGGTGGCCTTGCCCTTCTGCTCGGCCTCCTTCCTGTACTTCTCGATGACATGGGGCTCGATGTGCCCGGTATCGAGGAGCAGTCGGCCGACTGTGGTCGACTTCCCATGGTCAACGTGTCCGATGAACACCAAGTTCATGTGTGGTTTTTCAGCCATTCAATCCACTCCATTGGCTACTCTTCGAGCATTATGCTATTGGTATATTAGGCTTTTTCCTCACTGACCATGGCTGGAGTCGTCAGCCTGGCTCAGCCAGCATAGTACGAGGCGTCGTACGGCTCGGGCTTGAGACCCTTCCTCTGCCTGATGCTCGCGACGACCTTTTCTTGGACCTCGCGAGGCATCATCTCGAAGCCCGTGTTCTCGGTCGACCACAGGGCGCGCCCGCTCGTCGCGCTCCTGATGGATGCGGCGAAGCCGAACATCTCGCCCACCGGGCACTTGCCTTCGACGGTGGTCATGTCGCCTTCCTGCTTCATGTCCTCGATCAGGCCCCTCCGCTGCTGGATCTCACGGATGGCGCTGCCCATCTGGTCCTCCGGGACGTTGATGAACACCTTCTGGATGGGCTCGTACAGGACCCTGCCAGCCTGGCACATCGCACCATATATCGCTGACCTCGCAGCCGGTATGACCTGGGCAGGACCTCTGTGGATGCTGTCTTCGTGGAGCTTGGCGTCCACGAGCATGACCTTCATCGCCATGCACTTCTCGTTCGCGAGCGGCCCCCGGTTCATCGCCTCGTCGAAGGCCTCCTTCACGAGCTCCATCGTCTCGTGCAGGTACTGGATACCCTTGGTCGTGTCCAGGAGCACGTTCGTGCCGTTGAAGCAGACGATTCCTTTCGCCTCCTCCCTGTCCATGCCGAGGTCCTGGAGCTTCTTTGCCATGGCTTTCGAGTCCTTGATCCGGCCCTCGGTCTCGATCTCTCCCGACCGGATGGCCTGGACGACCGATGGCTGGAGGGCTTCGACCTCGATGTAGAACCTGTTGTGCTTGTTCGGGGACTTGCCCTCGAACGGGCCGCCCTTGGCGCCCACGCATTCCCTGTAGACCACGATCGGCTGAGAGGTCTTGATCTCGACCTTGTGGTCGTTGACGATCCTGTAGTTCGTGATCTCCAGGTGCAGCTCGCCCATACCTGACATCAGGTGTTCGCCCGTCTCTGGGTTGATCTCGACCTGGATCGACGGGTCGGCCTTGGCAATGGTCCTGAGGACATCGATCAGCTTCGGCAGGTCCTTCGTGTGCTTCGCCTCGATGGCGACCGTCACGACAGGGTCGGAGTAGTGCACGATCTTCTCGAACGCGGCCATCTCCGGATCGCTCGACACCGTGGAACCCGCGATGGCGTCCTTGAGGCCGGAGACCGCGACGACGTTCCCCGCATCGATCTCCTCGACCGGGATCCTGTCAGCGCCGACCGTGAGCGAGACCAGCTGCGCCCTGTTCGGGTTCGGCATCCCGCTGATCCAGAGCTCCTGTCCCTTGACGATCTTCCCGCTGTAGAGCCGGCCGACGGCGACCTCGCCCGCGTGCGGGTCGACGATGATCTTGGTAACCATGTACGCGACTGGCCCTTCTGGGTCGCAGTTCATCATCGCCTTTCCGAAGGGTGATTCAAGGTCCCCGTGCCATATGACAGGCACTCTGAGCTTCTGGGCATCGAGCGGGTTCCGCAGGTGCTGGATGACCATCTCCAGGAGCACCTCGTGGAGCGGGGCCTTCTTGGCCAAGGTCTTCTGGTCCTGGTTCTTGCAGAACTCGTAAATCTGCTTGAAATTGATGCCCGTCTTCTTCATGTACGGGACTGTGATGGCCCAGTTGTTGAAGGCGGACCCGAACACGACGTTCCCGGTATCGACCTTGAGCGCCCAGGCCTCCTTCAGCTCCGGCGGGAGCAGCTTTCGGATCTTCTCGTTCACTTCGTTCACGATGTTCGACAGGCGCTGCTGCATCTGCTCGGGCGTGACCTGAAGCTCGTTAATGAGCCGGTCGACCTTGTTCACGAACAGGATTGGGTGCACCCTCTCCTTGATGGCCTGCCGGATGACGGTCTCGGTCTGCGGCATGACGCCCTCGACCGCGCAGCAGAGTATGATCACACCGTCGATGGCCCTCATGGCCCTCGTCACATCGCCTCCGAAGTCGACGTGCCCCGGCGTGTCGATGAGGTTGATGAGGTACTCCTGGCCCTTGTAGTCGTAGACCATTGACGCGCTCGCGGCGTTGATGGTTATGCCCCGGGCCTGCTCCTGCTCGTCGTAGTCCAGCAACAGCTGCTTGCCCGCGAGGTCCTCGGACATCATGCCCGCGCCCGCGATCAGGTTGTCAGACAGCGTGGTCTTGCCGTGATCGATGTGCGCCGCTGTGCCGATGTTCCTGATGAACTTCGTCTGTCTCATGAGCGCCTGTGCCTTGTGGATGTTGTCCTCTTTTCTTCCCATACCATCACCATGGGTTCTGCGAATGAATCACAAGATGAATCGGATCAGTGGGCAAACGGTTCGGGACCGATCAGCGCGCTGAAGAGCTCACTCTCTCGATCTCCTCTTTCTTGGCCACCGAAAAGCAGTTGACATCGTTCCTGGACGCCGATATGATCTCGTCCGCGAGGCATTCCTCGATCGGCTTCTTGCTCTTGTGCGACGCGTCGAGCGCGCCCTGGGAGATATACCTGAGGGCCAGGTCGACCCTCCGCGCAGGCGCGACATCCACCGCTTTCGGCACGGAGATGCCTCCGTACTGGAGCCGCGTCACCTCCTCTCTGGGAGCCACGTTCTGCAGCGCGTCCACGAACACCTGGAGAGGGTTCTTCTGGGTCTTCTGGGCGATAATCCCGAACGACAGCTCGACTGCCTTGTACGACTTGATCTTCTTCCCGGTGAAGTCCTCGGTCCGCATCATGTTGTTGATCAGGCGCTCGACGATGCTCATCTTCGCCCTCGCGAAGGGCTTGTTCGAGTGCTTCCCGCCGGAGTGCGGCACCGACACGGGGGACACATCGATGTACCTGGCCATGCCAGCGTCCCTGAGCGTCACGCCGGACACGTCCCACTTGCTGAAGAGGAGGACTTTCCCGACCAGCTGGGGCGGGAGCTCGCTCTTCCTCTGGACGGAGACCTCTGCGGGCTGAGCCTGAGGCTCGGGCGCGGGGGCCGCCTCGACTGGCGCCTCGGCTGGTTCAGGTGGTGCAGCAACTGCCTGTGGGGCCGGCGCGGCCGGTTCGGGAGCGTTCTCCCCCTGGGTCTGCTTCTCTTCGCCCTCGTCCATGTGATCACCTAACGGGCTTCTCCTTTCTGCCCTTCACCAGCTCGTTCAGTGAGACGTTGTTGACCTTGATTACCTTGAACCGCACGCCTGGGATGTCTCCATAGGACCGTCCCATCCTGCCCCCGATGCCCTCCACGAGGACCTCGTCGTGCTCGTCGATGAAGTTGATGGCGCCGTCGCCGACCGCGAACGCAGTTATCTGCCTGCCGTTCTTGATCAGCTGGATCTTGATGCACTTCCTGATCGCGGAGTTGGGCTGCTTGGCCTCGATCCCGACCTTCTCCAGGACGACACCCTTGGCCTGGGCGGAGCCCTCCAGGGGGTCGGACTTCTCCTTGAGATGCAGCGTGCGTCGCTTGTAGTACCTGTCGCTCCACCTGTGCTTCTGCCTGTCCCCGTGGAGCTTCCTGGCTGTGTTCAAACCTCTAGGCAAATGTTCACCTTTGGCTGAGAGTAAGCCCTAGAAACAGGTCGCCCTATTAAAACTTACGCTTGTACGGACGCCCGTGCCAGCAGGCCAGATTCCGCGACTACAGCCTCGTCCCGCAGTGCTTGCAGAACACGCTGTCGGTGTCGATCTTCGCGCCGCAGAGCGGGCACTCCTTGGTCGCCTGGGCGCCTGCTGGGCTCCCGACCGGCTGGGGCTTCGGCGGCTGGGCCCAGCTCGGGACCGGCGCGGGCCCCTCGGGCGGCTTCGGGTTCCTCGGGAAGCCCTCGAGATAGCTCCAGAAGTCCATCATGAGCCTCTGGGCGTCGTTCTCGTACTGGATGAACGAGACCGCGCCCACGGCGACCGTCAAAGGCAGCCAGATCACAGCGCCTGCCAGGCCGGCTACGCCTCCCGCGTCAGTGAGCTCCGCGGAGAATGACAGGTCGACCCCGGAGTCCTTGCCCTCGCCGATCGCGTACACGTCTATCGACTGCCTGAGCCCGAGCTTCGAGTAGTACTGCTCGCCGTGGAGGCTGTACGGAGATGTGAAGTTCACTCCGAACTGCCTCGACCGCCAGAACCAGGCGGATGCCTGCATGGCCTGCTCCTTCGTTAGCCTTGGGATGCTCCTGTGGTTTCGCTTCGTAAAGAGGTCCTTGATCATCGTCTCCCTTCTCAGCGCTTGATATCTACTGACAGTATCGAGCAGGTCATAGATTTGTCTTCCTGGTCAAGACCGGCCGTACGACTCCCCCTTGACCATCGCAGACGCGATGAGATGGGCTATCCTCACAGGCTCCGGCACGGCTCCACGGACGATCGACAGCCTCACGAGCTCCTCGAACTCCGGCCATTCCAGCCCGAGCCCAGAGGCCCAGAGCGACTTGTGCTCCGTCCCCACCTGTCTCAGCTCGAGCCTCGTGATCAGGGAGTACCTGTCCTCCCAGTCCGAGAAATGCTTCGAGAGGGCGACCCTCATCCTGTCGAAATCCGGCCTGTCCCTGGTGACGGTGAGCACCGGGATGGCCAGAGTCTCGTGGATGCGCTCGAGGTCGAGAACGTTGAACCCTGCGAGGGCGATTCCGTCGAAGATCACTGCCTTGACCTGGTCCTTGTACCTGGAGCGAGAGACCATCTCTATGATGACATCGGAGGCGTCCGAGCCATCCACGGTGACCTCGGACTTCATGACGCCCTCGAGATAGTTCGGCAGCCTCACCAGCGCACCAACGACCGCCGCCTTCCTGTCCTGGAACCTGAACGGGGAGTCGTCCACGCCCAGGAGCCTGATCTGCTGCTTCATCCCGGCATCACGCCAAAGGCAACGAGCCCGTGATCGGGTCGAGCTCGTTCTCCGGGCCTGGGCCTATCCCGAGACAGGTCGTAGTGTTCGGCGGGAGCTCCGTCAATCCAGCGTCAGTGATGAGCGCGAAGGGGAGCTTGGCCCTCGCGGCCTTTTCCTTCAGTGAGAGCAGCTCGTCGAGGTCCTCCGCCTTGAGGACGACCTTCCTCTGCCCCTCGCCGTACCATTCGGAGAACCACTTGGTCTTCTTGGCCTTCGCCTCGAGGGCGCAAGTGACAGCAGCATGCGCCACCTGAGCCGAGAGCTTCCCGACGGACATCTTCAGGTCGTCCCTGATGACGATGACGAGCTTGTACTCCATCTCCCCCTTCCTGGGATTCATTCAGTCAGCCCCCGAACCGAGCCTCCGGACCTCCTCGTTGATCTTCTCTATCCTTTCCCTCGCCTGGTCGATCCGTCTGCGATAGTAGAGCTTCCTCTGGGGATTTGAAGTCGACGACCGGTCCGAGAGCACCTTAAGGTCCGCCAGGAGCCGCTCGCGTTCGAGTATGAGCCTGTCCAGCCGCCTCTTCCTGTCGAACGCGAGGGCCTTCGGCTTCTTGGGCTCGGCGTTCGAGGTCGGCCTGTACAGGCTGGGATGTATGAGCCCCGCTGATGGATATGCGCCTCGCAGCCACCCGAGGACCGCGAACAGGCCGGTCAGCGTGAGCAGGACCGTCCAGAGAGGGCCCGCGCTCACGTACCCGTGCTGCGCGGTGCTGATGGCGTTCAGGCCGAACCCCACGAGGATCGAAATCACGATGCTCATGCCCATGCCCAGGGTTATCCTGTACACCTGGTCGTACTCAGGGTCGAGCTCCCCTCTCCTCGGGAAGAGCAGGTTGACGAGCGTGTAGCCTGGTAGAAGGAACACGATCGCCACGCCCAGAACGACCTGGAGAGGATTGCTCATGGCACTCGAGTCACGAGCAGAAGCTGGAGCGTATTTAAGGATTTGCTGGCATGCTAGTCGCGCGCACATCGGGTCGCAAATGAAACAATAATTATGACAGATACGTTTCACGATGAACGATGCTTGAGCTCAAGGAGAGGGACGGGCTCGCAAGGATATGCGCTCTCAAGACTAGGCATGGGACCGTCACGACGCCTGCTCTCCTCCCGGTGGTGAACCCCAATCAGATCACCATCTCTCCCAAGGAAATGCGGGAAAGGTTCGGCGTGCAGATGCTGATCACCAACTCCTACATCATCAGGACGAACTCCGAGCTCAAGGCGGAGGCGGAGAAGAAGGGCGTGCACGAACTGCTGGGGTTCGACGGACCCATCATGACGGACAGCGGCACGTTCCAGAGCCATGTCTACGGGGACGTGAAGATCGGATACAAGGAGATCGTCGAGTTCCAGGCATCAATCGGCTCTGACATCGGCACTATCCTGGACGTCTTCTCGGAGCCCGACTTCACGAGGGGACAGACCGAGGTTGCGGTCGACGAAACGCTCCGAAGGGCTCGTGAGTCGATCGGGCACAAGGGCGACATGCTCCTTGCAGGTACTGTCCAGGGGGGCGTCTACCCCGAGCTCAGGGAGCGGTGCGCCAAGGAACTTTCCAGGATGGAATTCGATGTCCATCCGATCGGCGGCGTCGTGCCGCTGCTCGAGAGCTACAGATACGCGGACCTCGCTGAATCCATCCTCGCATCCAAGAAGGGCCTGGACCCGTCGAGGCCCGTGCACCTTTTCGGAGCCGGCCACCCGATGGTGTTCCCGCTTGCGGTGCTGCTCGGCTGCGACATGTTCGATTCCGCATCGTACGCCAAGTACGCCCGCGAAGAGCGGATGATGTACCCCACGGGCACGAGGTTCCTGAGGGACCTCCACGACCTCGCCTGCCACTGTCCAGCATGCTCGCGGACGTCCGCGGAGGAGCTCAAGCGGATGGCGGTCCAGGAAAGGACCAGGATCATCGCCGAGCACAACCTCCATGTCTGCCTCCAAGAGATCAAGAAGGTCAGGAACGCGATCCACGAGCAGTCCATCTGGGAGCTCGTGGAGATGCGGTCGCGGGCGCACCCCGCGCTCCTCGAGGCGCTCAAGGTCCTCAAGAAGCACAAGGAGTACCTGGAAAGGTTCGAGCCCGCGAGCAGGAGGGGCGCGTTCTTCTACTGCGGTCCGGAGAGCTATGACAGGCCGACGGTCTCGAGGTATCAGCAACGGTTCTTCGAGAGATATCGGAAGACGCAGACCACGGTCCTTGTCGGGTTCGAGGAATCGCAGAAGCCCTACGCCAGGACATACCACGATGTGATGGAGAAGGTCCTCAGGAAGGTCGATGCGAGCTTCATAGTCGCCTCGTTCTTCGGCCCAGTTCCCATCGAGCTCGACGAGTACTACCCCATCGCGCAGTCTGTCATCCCCAGGGAGCTCGACGGCGATGTGAAGGACCGGATGAACAAGGTGATGGAGAGGCACGCGCACCAGCACGGCTATCCACTCGCCGTCATGTGGGAGGGGGAGGAGACGCTCAAGTTCCTCGAGGAGATGGTGGCCTCCGACCACCCGAAGCAGGACCTGGACCTGCTCAGGTGCAGGGCGGTGCTGGACTTGCAGTTCGGCAAAGGCGCGGGCGACATCCTCCAGTCTGGCAAGGTGAAGATCGTGAAGTCCCAGACCACCGGCAAGATAAGGAACGTGCTCATCGATGGCCAGCACGTCCTGTCTATGCGCGCGCCGGACGGCCGGTTCACGCTCAAGCCAGCGGGCGCGCGGCTCCTGATGACGAAGCTCCCGGAGCCAGCGATGAGGGTCAAGACAGAGGACGAACCCGCGGAGTTCGCAGCGAAGGGGAACAACGTGTTCGCGAAGTTCGTGGTCGACTGCGACCCTGACATCAGGCCCGGGGACGATGTCATCGTCGTGAACAGGAAAGGCGAGCTGGCGGCTGTCGGCAGGGCGCTGATGAACAGAGAGGAGATGCTGGCGTTCAAGAGAGGGGTCGCGGTCAGGGTGAAGGATTCCCCGGACTAGTCCTTCTTCGAGACTATCCTGGTCGCGACGCCTGCGCAGGCGAGGAAGTCGTCCACCGTGTGGAGGAGGCTCTTCAGCGACTCGGAGGACACCTCGGCCACGATTTCCTTCCCGACGACCT
>JAJYIS010000114.1 GCA_021789945.1 Thermoplasmata archaeon
CGACGAGTTCGGCGACCCCGAGGTCGCCGACGGCATCAGCCTCAGGGACTTCGTCGCGATGCTCGAGGAGATCCTCGAGATGACCGTGGACGAGTACCTGATCGACGAGGACGGCATCATCCCGCAGTCGCACATCGAGGAGGAGCTCATGTTCAGGACCAGGCTCACGAGCCGGGGCCTCACCGGGCTCCTCGGACAGGCGGCCAACTTCGGCGAGATGGTCAGGGACAACAGGAAGCTCTCGGGCAAGCTGCCCAGGTCGTATGTCCACGGCACAGCCGGGTTCCTCACATTCTGGCAGACCCTGGAGGAGAGCGAGTACATCAAGCTGATCACGAAGTACGACGACAAGGCCTTCGAGGCGTACTGCCTCGACGCCTCGCTCGCCTGCAAGCCCATACTCGAATGCCACGCGAGCATACACATGTCAGGGACCCTCAAGCCGCTCGAGGAGTACCGGGAGTCCATCGGCCTCCCCAAGGACTCGAGGCTCGCGGGGGTGCCCTCTCCGTTCCCTCCGGGCAACCGGATGGTGTTGTTCGCAGATGACGTCACGACGAGATACGAGGACATCGAGAAGGACGACTCCATGGTGGAGCGTCTGGGAGAGCACATCTCGAGGCTCCTGACGGAAGTGCCGAGGAGCACCATCGTGTTCTACCCCTCGTACGCGCTCATGGAGAGGATCTCCGCAAGGACCCTGGACGCGTCCTTCGGCCGGCCGGTGTACTTCGAGAGGAAGGACATGGGCCAGGGGGAGCTGATGAAGATCGTGACGTCGTTCAAGCAGTCCCCTGGGAAGGCCCTCATGCACGCCATCGCCGGGGGCAGGATAAGCGAGGGCATGGACTTCCCGGGCTCCGAGATGGAGCTCGCGATCGTCGCGGGCATCCCGTACCCCAAGCCGACCTCCAAGCACAGGGCGCTGCAGCACTTCTCAGAGATCAGGTTCGGCAAGGGCTGGGAGTATGCGGTCAAGGCGCCCACCACCAGGAAGCTGGAGCAGGCGATCGGCAGGCTCATCAGGAGCGAGACCGACAGGGGTGCAGCGGTCATCCTCGACAGGCGAGCGGTCCAGTTCAAGGACGCCATCCCGGCCGTGCGCTCAGCCAATCCCTGTGCCGACGTCGAGCGGTTCTTCGAGAGCCCGCCCGAGGAGGCCGAGGCGCTGCCTTCAGTAGCGGCCAGGACGAGGCGCGGATATCAGCTCTGACCGCGTCGGACGCGGAGATCTCGCATGCGTTTCCATTATTACCGCCTTCCACAATATGCCCGTCGATGACCGCCCTCGAGGCCGCGCTGGCAGGCTTGTGGCTCATGGTGCCAGCGCTGATCCCGAACGCCGCGGCGGTCCTACTCGGGGGCGGCACGCCGTTGGATCTCGGCCGCACATGGAAGGGTAAGAGAATCCTCGGGGACGGCAAGACCTGGCGCGGGTTCTTCGGCGGAGCATTGACGGGCGTCGCCATCGGGCTGCTGCAGATAGCAGCCGCATCCAAGGTGAACCTGGACTACCAGCAGATCTTCGGCTTCGGGAGCTGGCCAGCCTCGCTGTACGCGGTGCTCGCGCTCGGCTTCGGCTCCATGATCGGGGACAGCGCCGGCTCGTTCTTCAAGCGGAGGCTCGGCGTCGAGAGGGGAGCGAAGGCGCCGGTGCTGGACCAGTACAACTTCGTCCTCGGAGCCATCGTCCTTGTATTGATCGTCCGGCCGGGCTGGTTCTTCGACCACTACATCCAGGGCAACGGGCTGCTCGGGCTGCTCCTGCTTCTCATCGTGGTCCCCCTTCTGCACCGCGGAATCAACATCATAGGTTATAAGTTGGGAAAGAAGAATGTGCCCTGGTAGGGCTGGTCACGATGCTGAAGCAGATGCTGAAGGACATCAAGGTCGTGCAGACCGGGGAGTTCATACTCGCCTCGGGCAAGAAGTCCAACTACTTCGTGAACATCAAGCGCGCGAGCACGGACCCGAAGATACTCCGGGAGATCGCGAAGGAGATGGCACGCCATGTCGAGGGCGAGAAGATCGCGGGGATGGCGCTCGGGGCAGTCCCACTGGCGGTCGCGGTGGCCCTCGAGACGGACATGCCCTTCGTGATGGTCAGGAAGGAGCCCAAGGACCATGGCACGAAGGAGCTGATTGAGGGAGAGGTCAAGCCCGGCGAGAGATTCGTCATAGTCGAGGACGTCGCCACCACGGGAAGCTCGACGCTCCAGGTGGTGAGCGCGCTCCGCCAGAAAGGAGCGAACGTCAGCAAGGCCATCGTAGTGGTCGACAGGGAGGAGGGCGCGACCGAGATGCTCAAGGAGCACGGGATCGAGCTCGTGTCGATCTTCAAGGCCAAGGACCTGGTATGAACTGCAGCAAGCTGGACCTCAGGTGCACCAAATGCAGGCTCTGCAAGGGCAGGACCCAGGTCGTTCCTGGTTCAGGCTCGTGCTCGTCCAGGATAGTCTTCGTGGGAGAAGCCCCTGGAAAGGACGAGGACCTTCATGGAATGCCCTTCGTCGGAAGGGCGGGTAGAATCCTCGAAGCCGCGTTGGCAGAACTCGGGGTCGACCGGTCGAGCGTCTACATAACGAACACGGTCAAGTGCAGGCCTCCGGGGAACAGGCGCCCGCGCGCGGACGAGATGAGGACATGCAGGCCCTATCTCGACTCCGAGTTCGAAAGGATCAGACCTTCGGTCATATGCGCCTTGGGCCAGACCGCTGCGAACAGCCTTCTCGGGAACAGACACGGGATGGGGAAGCTGATGAGGATAGACTGGGCGGTGACAGTGGGAGGAGCAGAGCTCAAGGTCATGGTCGCGTACCATCCGGCAGCGTGCCTCTACGGGAGGAGGAACCTCGGGCCGTTCAAGGCACAGATCAAGAAGAGCCTCGTCGAGGCCGAGGTCATCTGAGGAACACAGACAAATGAAATGTTATTGTACCTCCAGCGCAGATATTGCCACGATGGGACTGAAGTCCAAGGCTCTCGCATTCGTCTTTCTCATGGCTTTAGTCGTCCCCGCAGCATCCGGCCCCCTGGGCACGCACGCGTCCGCGGTCCAGAAGGGCACCACCTGGACGATCATGGTTTACATGGCAGAGGACTACTACATCCCCCTCAGCTGGCAGGACGACGTGAACGAGATGGAGGCGGCCGATCGAGCGCCCGGCATGAACGTCATCGCGCTCGTGGACCCCTACGGGCCCAACAACTCGTTCATCCTGAACGTCACGCACGACCCCAACGGGATGGACCCGACGATAGTCTCCCAGCCAATCAACGACAACGGCGCGGTGATAACAAATGGCGAGGTCGACATGGCGCTCTCGTCGACCCTGAGTGACTTCATCAACTTCTCGGCCAAGACCTATCCCGCAGACCACTACGTCCTCGACCTTTGGGGGCACGGAGCAGGCTGGAGAGGCGTCTGTCCGGACGGGACCGACATACTGACGCTCCCGCGCCTGAGGACCGCGCTCGAGCAGTCGACGGGCAACATCGGGAAGAAGCTGGACCTCCTGGTCATCGACTCGTGCGCCGAGGCGAACGTCGAGACGCTCTGGGAGATCGGGGACTACGTGGACTACTACGTCGCCTCGGAGAAGGACGTCCCGTACCAGGGACTGCCGTACACGCCTATCCTGAACGGTCTGGCCTTGAGCCCCGAGCAGGGAGTCGCGAGGCTGGGCGCCTCAATCGTACATGACTATGTCGAATGGTCGAAGACGGGCTCGGACTACTCCACGACCATGGCGGAGTTCAACCTCACCCGAGGATACTCGACCGCCCCGCCCATGGAGCTCATCAACTACTACGATTCCATCTTCCACGACACTCTCGTCTCCGTACTGAACTCTACTGAGTACTACGAGAACGCCTCGACGGTGGACTACGGGGACTTCCTGAGGCTCCTGATGTCCGCTGAAGTCCCGCTCGAGCTGCGATACCAGGCCCTCGGGCAGCTGAGGTTCATCGCCAGGATAACCATCGCCTTCGAGATGTACTCGTACGAGTACGCCGTGGACGGCGTGCTCGTCAAGAACGCGACGGGACTGACGATCTACGTCCCCTCGAGCGCGTTCTACGACGACCCGTACGATGACCTGAGATTCAGCCAAGAGGGCTGGGGCTACACCGGGAGGCTCCTGAGCGGGACCACCGCCACGATCGTGAACGGGCCAGCGCCGACCGTCACGTACAGCGGGAGCCCGCCGGACTCTGCCAGCATATCCGTGCCCGGCACCTATGGATCCCTCGCGACCAGTGCCTTCTTGAGCGAGGCGGACGGTCTTGCCGAGGTGGCCAGCAGCTCCACCAACGGCTCCGAGCTCACGGTGTCGGGCATCGCTGGTCGTATCTGCCTGGACGTGAGCACATCGGACGGTCCATTGTACTCAGAAGCGACAAGCTACCACATGGTGAACATCACGCTCTATGGCAGCGCCGTGATTGATGTCACCGTCGTTCGCTATGACGGACCGGTCTCGCCAGACACTCTGGATGTCGTCCTGAGCTTCACCAGCGGGAATGAGACCGCCCACTACTCCGACGGTGCGTTCCACGCCAATTTCACTATCCCGACCGACGCGAACATAGGAGACATCCTCAAGGTCGAAGTCATCAGCAGAGATACCGGAAAGGTGCTGGGAGGGGGGACCGTGCAGGCGTCCCAGAACAACGCGAGCCTTCAGGTCGTGATCCCCTCCAGGGCGTCCGGAACTGCGCTGGACCTCGTGGTCCCTCTTGCGCTCTCGCTGCTTCCAGGACTCCTGATACTCGCCTTCGCGCTCATGCTCCGAGGCCAGCGGAAGAAGACATTCTGAGCGTTCCGCCGGATCAGAACCTCTTCTTGAAGAGGTACTTCAGGTTGCCAAAGCCGTCTCCCCAGCTGCTGATCTTCGCCTCGCCAACCCTGACCCCGTAGGTTATCGGTACGACGGTCGCCTTGGCCTTCCTGAAGGCCTCGATCTTGAGCTCCTCGGAGAAGGGCATGCCGTCGCTCCTCACGTCCAGCCTGCTCAGGATGGACTTCCGGAAGACCCACATCCCGCTCTGCGAGTCCTTGAGCTTCACGCCGAAGAGCATCCGGGCCGTGGCCGAGAGCACCCAGTTGCCGAACCTGTGTTTCGCGCTCATCGCACCCTTCTCCATCCTCGCGAACCTGTTCGTCGTGATGAACTCGAGACCTTCGCGCTCGAGGAGGCCGAGCAGGGTGGGGATCTCGCTCGCGGGATAGGTCATGTCGGCATCTAGAGTGGCGACGTACTCGCCGGTGGCGACCTCGAAACCGGTCTTGTATGCGCGCCCGTAGCCCCTCCTGGGTTCGTCGATGACCACTGCGCCCTTCTCCCTGGCTATCTCGCGGGTCCTGTCCCTGGACGCGGTGTCGACAGA
>JAJYIS010000019.1 GCA_021789945.1 Thermoplasmata archaeon
ACGAGCAACTCGGCGGCTGCGGTGGTCGAGGCGGGAAGACCGACGATCATACCGAGCGCCGAGGGCACGAGCCTGGGCGGGAAGGCGTTCCCGTCCTACGTTGCATTCACAAAGGATGGCCAGATGCTCGTCGGAGAGCCTGCCAGGAGACAGGCGGTGTCGAACCCCGAGGGCACCGTCATGGCGATAAAGAGGAAGATGGGGACGGACTACAAGGTCCGGATATTCGGCAAGGACTACACGCCCCAGCAGATATCGGCGTTTATACTACAGAAAATCAAGCGGGACGCCGAGGCCTTCCTGGGCGGCAAGGTCGAGAAGGCCGTCATCACGGTCCCGGCGTACTTCAACGACAACCAGAGGCAGGCGACGAAGGACGCCGGCCTCATTGCGGGGCTCGACGTGGTCAGGATCATCAACGAGCCGACGGCCGCGGCGCTGGCGTACGGCCTCGACAAGGCCGAGAAGGACCAGAAGATACTCGTGTTCGACCTCGGCGGCGGAACTCTCGACGTGACGATCATGGAGTTCGGCGGAGGTGTGTTCGAGGTCATCTCGACGAGCGGCGACACGCAGCTCGGCGGGACCGACATGGACAACTCGATCGTCGATTACATCGTTAAGGAGTTCAAGGCGGACACGGGCATCGACGTCTCGAAGGACAAGATGGCCGTCCAGAGGGTCAGGGAGGCCGGGGAGAAGGCGAAGATAGAGCTCTCCTCGACACTCGAGACGGAGATCAACCTGCCCTACCTCAGCGCGGACGCCTCAGGCCCGAAGCACCTTACGATGAAGATGACGAGGGCTAAGCTCGAGGAGCTCGTGCGGCCGACGGTCGACCGGTGCAGGAAACCGATGGCGCAGGCGATCGATGACGCCAAGCTCTCGGCAGACAAGATCGACAAGGTGATCCTGGTCGGAGGACCGACGAGGATGCCGATCGTGCAGAAGTTCGTCGAGGACATCGTCGGCCAGAAGCTCGTCCGGGGCGTCGACCCGATGGAGTGCGTCGCGATGGGCGCGGCGATCCAGGGCGGCGTCCTTGAAGGGACCGTCAAGGACCTGCTGCTGCTCGATGTAACCCCGCTCTCGCTGGGGGTCGAGACGCTCGGGGGCGTGGCCCACAAGCTGATCGAGAGGAACACGACCATACCCACGAGGAAGAACGAGGTGTTCAGCACCGCTGCGGACGGCCAGACCGCCGTCGAGATTCACGTGCTGCAGGGAGAGAGGCCCATGGCCGCGGACAACGTGACCCTTGGAAGGTTCCACCTCATAGGCATACCGCCAGCGCCAAGAGGCATCCCGCAGATCGAGGTCACATTCGACATCGACGCCAACGGGATCATCGACGTGAAGGCGAAGGACCTTGGCACCGGCAAGGAGCAGAAGATCACGATCACCGCCACTACCAAGCTCGACAAGAGCGAGGTCGAGCGGATGGTCAAGGACGCCGAGAAGTTCGCGGACGAGGACAAGAGGCGGAAGGAGAAGGCGGAGCTGCGAAACAGGGCCGAGCAGAGGGCCTTCGAGGTCCCGAGGATGCTCGAGGAGCTCGGGGACAAGGTCCCGGCGGACCTGAAGGAGAGCCTCACGAAGCTCGCGGATGAGCTCAAGGCTATGCTCGAGTCGGACGACGACGCGAAGATCAAGGAGAAGCTAGACGAGCTCGAGAAGGCCCTGCTCGAGATCGGGAAGCGGATGTACGGTTCCGCGGGCCAGCAGCAGCCACCGCAGGAGCCTCCGCCAGGCCCGGGTCCGGGGGAGCAGGCAGGCGGCGACAAGGGGTACGTGGACGCCGACTACAAGATAGTCGACGATGACGACAAGAAGTGACCGGGTCCATCGCCTCACATTCATAACCCCCTGCCCCCTATGGGCGAGGCAGGGACGGGGCCCGTATCGTTCACCCGAGGGACGACCATATGGCTGAGAAACGGGACTACTACGAGGTCTTGGGGGTCGGCAAGAGCGCCTCCAAGGACGACATCAAGCAGGCGTACCGTAAACTCGCCATGAAGTACCATCCCGACATGAACAAGGACAACCCGAAGGCTGCCGAGGAGAAGTTCAAGGAGGTCTCGGAGGCCTACGAGGTCCTCGCAGACGACGACAAGCGCGCGAGGTACGACCAGTACGGCCACGAGGGCGTCTCGAGCGCGTTCAGGACGGGCGGGTTCGACTGGTCCGACTTCACGCACTACGGCGACATCAGCGACATCTTCGGCGGGCTCGGCGGGTTCGGTGGGTTCGGCGGTAGCATTTTCGACCAGTTCTTCGGCGGGGGCGCGAGGCGCGGACCTCAGGAGGGGCGCTCGCTCAGATACGACATCGAGGTGTCGCTCGAGGAGGCCGCCAAGGGGCTGGAGAAGGAAATCAGGGTCCCGCACTCGGTCACATGCCAGACCTGCGGTGGCCAGGGGGCCAAGCCCGGGGACCTAAAGTCATGCCCGACATGTAAGGGCACTGGCCAGGTCCAGCGAGGCCAGAAGCGCGGATACACTAGCTTCGTGACGATCACGAACTGCCCGACCTGCGGCGGCACCGGGAAGCAGATCCTGAAGAAGTGCCCGACCTGCGGAGGGGAGGGCATCCTGCAAACCACGAGCACCATCAAGGTGTCCGTGCCGAAAGGGGCCGACGAGGGTACGCGCCTCAGGATAAGGGGCGCGGGAGAGGCGTCGCCCAACGGCGGACCGCCCGGGGACCTCTACATAATCGTGCATATCGCCGAGCACCCGGTGTTCGACAGGGACGGCAGCAACCTGTGGATCGAGGTGCCTATTACAGTCATCCAGGCGGCCCTGGGAGCGGAGGTCGAGGTGCCCACGCTGAACGGGACAGCACTTGTCACCGTTCCGCCGGGGACGCAGACTGGCACCGTCTTTAGGCTCAAGGGCAGGGGGTTGCCTGACATGAGGGGGTACTCCGACGGGGACGAGTTCGTCAAGGTCACGGTGACGACTCCCACGAGGCTGTCCAGCGAGCAGAAGGAACTCCTGAAGAAGCTCGGGGACTCCTTGGGAGAGCATCAGAAGGCTCCAACCAGGAAATCCGTGTTCGACAGGTTCAGGAACGGCCGGTAAACCCAAGGTATTTATCCGGAGTCGTACAGATATGCTCCAGATGCAAATCATCGGACTCCTGACCGAGGACCCGAGGGCCTATTATGAGATCTTGGAGACCCTTCGGGACCAAGGCGCGAGGTTCGTGTCGCTCGACTTCTCGGACCCGATACCTGCCAACGTGGGCGTCGTCATCACGACCGAGCAGGAGAAGGACAGGGTGGACTTCGACATGGTGGTTACAGACCCCGACCCTGACGAGGCGGTCATGAGGGCGAAGCGGATCCTCGCAGGCGAGAGCGCGGTCAGGGAGTTGACCATCGGTGTCGACCCTGGCATCAGGCCAGGCTTCGCGGCGATCGGCGACGGAGTCATCCTCGCGAGGTCCATCGCGCCGTCCCCCGAGTCAGTCGGGGAGTTCGTCGAGGACATCGTGAAGGAGTATCCGGGCGCGAACGTCGTTGTGAGGATAGGCCACGGGGACAGGACGAACAGGAACCGCATCTTCAACACCCTGTGGGACCTCGGGCATGACCTGGAGATCGTCGACGAGCGGAACACCACGAAGAGGTCGCAGACCCCGGACGAGGACGCCGCGATCGAGATAGCGCTGACTCCGGGGTACAGGCCCCGGAAGAGGCAGGAGGTCGACCCGGCCCCCGGGGAGATCAGGAACATACAGAGGATAAGCCGGCTGGAGAGCTCGGGCTCGCTCACCGTCTCGAAGAAGCTGGCCAAGATGGTCGCCACGGGCGAGCTGACGCTCGACGACGCAATCGAGAAGCAGAAGAACGGCTCGGAAGGGCCGGACTAGAAGAGATGCTTGTTGGTCGTCTTCGCGGGGCCGCCCACGCCGCATACGATCGTTTCGATCCCCAACGCTTTGATCCTGCCCTCGACCTCGTGCGTGTGCTTCGGAAGCGTGTTCACGTAGACCGTCGCACCGGTGTCTATGGAGAAGTACGCCGGCAGGCCCTCTGAGCGCATCTTCCTGACCTCGAGTATGACCTTCACCGTCTCCGGCCTCCAGAGGATCATCTCGTCGAGGCCGGTCATCGTGATCCCGTGGAGGATGAGGGAGTCCCTCTCCGCCAGGATGCCTATCCTCTCGATATCGTGCTTCTTGATGGCACTCTCCATCTCGGCGAGCGCGCCGTGTATGTATGCGAGGCGGGAGTGGAAGAACGGGGAGCTGAGGACGGCCTTGTGCGCGCTCTCGGTGTACTTGAACGCGGGGATGAGCGCGACCACGATCCCCATCTGGAAGTCCTCCGGCTCGATCTGGTACGAGTACGATTCATCATCCTCGTGGCCCGCCTTCCAGCGCGAGAACGCGCCCGTGACGGACCTCGTCGCCGAGCCCGCGCCCCTGCGGGCTATCACGGAGATCTTCTCGAGGCTGAGCCTGAGCCCGGCGGCCTTGCATGACGCGACCGCGAGCGCGGCGAAGCCCGAGGCGGAGGCCCCGAGGCCGACATTCGACGGGAAGTTGTTCCTCGAGGCCATCTTGAACCTCAGGTCGGTCCCGCTCCTCCTTCTGACTTCGTCCACGACGGAGACGACCCTCTCCAGCTCCCGACTGGAGAGGTCCCTTCCGTCGATCGAGGCCGTGTCCTTCTTGAACCTGCCGAACTCGACGGTCGTCTGGGACGCCGTCGGCGCGGTCGCGACCGAGATCGAGTCGTGGAAGGGGAGCCTGAGCCTCTCGTCCTTGAGGCCGTGGTACTTTATCAGCCCCTGGATCGGATGAGCGGTCGCCGAGCCCTTCATGGATTCACCATCAGACATCGAACAGCACAGTGAGCGTGCCCTTGGCGTCGTCGAACTTGAGGCCGTGGTAGGTGACGCCCTTCACGACGGACCTCTTCGTGTGCTTGGCCTCGTCGAACTTCTCGCCTCGCACCACCGCCTCGAGCGAGCTCCCATCGGTCTTGACATCGAACTCCGAGAGCACGAGGTCCTCCGTGTCGTTCACGAACAGGAGCTCCTGGAGATAGTCGACCAGGAGCTGCTCCCTGGTATCGGCCTTGACCACGACCTTGAGCTCGCCCTTCGGCACGACCTTGGTGAGGTCGGTCATCTGGTCGAACATCGCGTATGCGGCGTTCGCGAACCGGTCGCTGAGGGTCTTCCCATAGACCTCGACCATGGCGTCGGCCGTGTGCT
Organism: Thermoplasmata archaeon; assembly: GCA_021789945.1. Classification (GTDB taxonomy): domain Archaea; phylum Thermoplasmatota; class Thermoplasmata; order UBA10834; family UBA10834; genus COMBO-56-21. The sequence goes on from JAJYIS010000019.1 coordinate 5,232, forward strand.
CCAACAGCCTGTACTTCACAGCTGCCAAGAGCCCGTGGCAGATATATCAACTATGTCCCTGGACGACCTTTGAGTAGTAGTCGCAGTACCTCCTGACGTCGCACATGCCGCACTTCGGCTTCCTCGCCTGGCAGACCGCCCTTCCGTGCTCGATCAGGTTGATGTGGAAGTTGTAGAACTCCTCCTCGGGCACGAGCCGGGCCAACTCGCCCTGGGCGTCCTCGCGGCCGGTCCTGGAACCGATGAGCCCCATCCTCCTCGTGACCCGGTGGATGTGCGTGTCGACCGGGAATGCGGGCATGCGCAGGGCGAAGAGGAGGATGATGCCGCGCGTCTTCGGTCCCACGCCCTTCATTTGCGCCAGCCATGCCTCGGCCTCGGCAGGAGACATCTTCTTGAGGAAGCGGAGGTCCAGCCCGCCCCTGCTCTTCTTGATGAACCTGAGCGCGTCGATTATCCGCGCTGCCTTGAGGTCCGCCAGGCCCCCTGATCTGATGATCGTGGCGACATGCTTCGGGTCCTCGTCCAGGAGAGCGTCCCAGCCCGGATACGAGCTCTTGAGCTTCTCGAAGGCCCGATGTGAGTTGAGGTCGGTCGTGTTCTGCGAGAGTATGGTCTCGACCAGGGTGTCCACCGGGTCATCGTCGTATACGATGGTCTTCCTGCCGTAGATCCCCGTTATGATCCTATCGATCTTAAGTGCCCTGGCCCTCAGCTTGGGCAGTCCTGCTGGCATGGGATGTCTCGGCCGGGCACGCGCTTTCCTCATGGTCAACCGGAGAAGGCGATTCCGCCCGTGAAGATATAACTGTTCTGGCCAATGGACCGCCAGCTTGCGAAGCGGCCAGATTGTTTCCCATCAAAGCTTTTATAGGGCTCTGCGTTCTGTTTTTCTCGTGAACATCTGCGTCATAGGCTGTGGGGCGATTGGCACGACCATCGCGCGCGCAATCGACGAGATGCCCGAGATCGACATCATCTATCTGACGGACCGTTCGAAGGAGTGCGCGACCCGGCTCCAGGAGAGGACGAAGAAGGTCAGGTACGTGCCAGACATCGTCCCGATCCTGGGAGAGATCAAGATTGTCGTCGAGGCCGCGAGCCAGGACGCCGCGAGGTACTACGCGCCCCTGGCGTTGTCCGCGGGAGTCGACGTCCTCATCATGAGCGTGGGAGTATTCCAGGACGAGGAGTTCCAGACCGACACGTTCAGGCTGGCCAAGAGGAAGGGAGCGAAGATCTTCATCCCGAGCGGGGCGATTGGGGGCATAGACGCCCTCTGCGCCGCGAGCCTGGACCACATCGACGAGGTGACACTCACTACCACGAAGCCTCCGTCCGCCTTCGGATCGAACCCGTACCTCGAGTCGAAGGGCATCAAGGCCTCCGAGCTCCGGGAGAGGACCGAGATATTCTTCGGGACGGCGAGGGAGGCCGTGAAGCACTTCCCGCAGAACATCAACGTAGCGGCGACGATCTCGCTCGCAGGCATCGGCTTCGAAAAGACCAAGATACGCATCATGTGCGACCCGCAGGTGCAGACCAACGAGCACCACCTGAAGGCCAAGGGCAAGTTCGGGGAGCTGGACGTCGTGACGAGGAACGTGCCTTCCCCGAGGAACCCGAAGACGAGCTATCTGGCGGCCCTTTCCGCGATATCGGCGATCAGGAAGATCACGGGCAGCACATGGGTCGGCGTGTAGCCCGCACCATCACTTTATACGCTCGCACTCGTTCCGCTGAACGAGTGATAGGATGGCGACCAAGGAGCGACGGATATTCTCAGCGCTCGAGACTGACATCGACGCGATCGTCCTGATGAACGGCACGGAGCCGAACCTCGACAACAGCTTCTTCTACGCGACCGGGATCACGAGCGGACTGTTCGAGCATGCCGTCGCGATCATCACCCCGCGCAGGGTGGAGGTGCTCGCGTCGAAGCTCGAGGAGCTGAGCGCGAAGGTGGCGGGAGTGCGGACCTCCACATACTCCACGGAGAAGGAGCTGGCGGAGCTCATCAGGTCCAGGCTCAAAGGGACGAGGAGGGTCGGGGTCAACTTCGACGGCCTGACGCACGCGAACTTCAGGTTCATAAGGAAGCATTCCGGAGGTGGCAGGATGATCGACGTGACGAAGGCCATCCAGAATGCCAGGATGATCAAGGACCAGGAGGAGATCTCCAGGATCAAGAAGGCCTGTGACATCGGATCGCGGGTCGGGGACATGATACCGAAGTTCGTCCACAGCGGGGTCCGTGAGACCGAGGCTGCGGCCGAGCTCAACTACCGGATGATGAAGCTCGGGGCGGAGGCTCCGTCGTTCGAGACGAACGCGTCATGGGGTCCCGCGACTGCGGAGCCGCACTATGTCCCTGGCGCGAGGAGGCTCAAGAAGGGGCAGCTCGCGCTGTTCGACTACGGTGCGGCGTACAGAAAATACGTCTCAGACATCACGAGGACATTCGTCTGCGGCGCCGCGAACACGAGGCAGAAGAGGATGTACGAGACGGTCCTGAGCGCCCAGCTGGCGGCCATCGATGCCATAAGGGACGGCGCCAGCGGAAAGAAGGTGGACGAGGCCGCGAGGTCCGTCATAGACCGCTCGGAGTTCAAGGGGAGGTTCATCCACAGCACTGGCCACGGCCTGGGCATATCCGTGCACGACCCCGGCGGCCTCGGGCCCCAGAGGGACACCGTCATGAAGGAGGGCATGGTCATGACCGTCGAGCCAGGAGTCTACGTGAAGGGCTTCGGGGGCGTGAGGATCGAGGACGACGTCCTGGTGACGAAGAACGGCCACAGGCTTCTGACGAACGCCTCGAAGGAATTCATAAGCATCTAGAAGCCGTTGAACAGACCGACGTGGAACAGGGAATTCGCGACATGGTCCACGACGTAGATGAGCACGGCCGCGATCAACGAGATTACTATGGCGGCCAGCCAGTCGTCCGATACCGACAGCTCCTCGACCAGGACGTATCTCACGACAATCACCAGCAGGACGAACGCGAAAAGCAGGCCGAGGTCGCCTGCGCCCAGCTGTCCCGCGACGTCCCTGAACGCCGGGATGAGGAACACCGCCACCAAGGACACGATGATTATTCGGAGTGCCAGAGAGCCGCTGACCGACCAGTCCTGGCCGACGATGGCGCAGCTCACATAGAATATGACGGCGGTCAACACTATCACGAGAATCCAGAGCGCGATAGACGCGAGGTCCATGGTCTCTGGAAGACCAAACAGGGCTCTGGCCAGATATTACTTTCGGATTGGCTATCATCTTCTGCGGGGCATCGCGACTATCTCCCTGACCCGCATGCTGAAGAAGCTGTTCGAATGGGCCGGCCTCATGACCAGAGCCGTGTCGGACCCCTGCTCGGTCCCGCCGACCGCGATCACCTCGACATCGGGCCCGCACGGAATCGCGCCGTTGTCCGCCGCCATAAGTGTGATCTCGACTGCGACCTTCGCGCCCTGTCCGAAGAGAGCCCTCAGCGCTTCGGAGATAGCCTCGACCCTGGACGCACCCCCGACCTTCTTGCTGATCGAGCGCTCGACGCCAGACAGTGCATGCGTCGCCCTGACGACCTTCGCGCCGCCGTCCACAAGCTCCTTCTCCGACTGCGGGTCCATGGTGTTCTCGCCCTCCTTCTCGGAACCGCACATCTCGGTCACCACGACGACGGACGCGCCTGACTTGCCGAGCTTCTTCAGGGCCAACAGCCCGGTCTTCCCGCTGTCGCTCGCGATGACGACATGTCTGATGTCGCCCTTCTTCAACCTCTCGGCGACTGCGTCCAGGATGCCCTCGGTGTTCGCCTCGCCCGGGGAATCAAGATAGAGTATGCTCGACTTCGCCATGCCGCCACCGAGCGGTGATGGAGGACCGACGATAAGTCGGTTGCGCGTCGGGCCGATCTGCCATCCCAGCAATCCTTATCTACGGAAATCTAGCTTCAGGAACATGTGGCCATATTCTACGATGAGGAGTTCCTGAGCCACATACAGGACCCCTTCCATCCGGAGTCGCCGGAGAGGCTCAAGGGCATAGTGCAGAAGCTGAAGGAGCACTGCCTCTGGAAGGACGTCCACCCGTCCAAGATAGGCGTGAAGGACCATCTGCTGCTCGTGCATTCGGAGGACTACGTGGACTTCATCAGGACATGTGGAGAGTGCGCCCTCACGCTCGACACCAACGTTCATCCCGAGACATACGAGATCGCGGCCCTGTCCGCAGAATGCGCGATCGATGCAGCCAACTGGTCCAAGGAGAACGGTAGGCCTAGCTTCGCGCTCACGAGGCCCCCGGGGCATCATGCCGGGAGGGACTACGGCATGGGTTTCTGCTACTTCAACAACATATCCATTGCGGCGACGAACCTCCTGAGGAACGGGGACAGAAGGATAGCCATCGTCGACACCGATGTGCACCACGGGAACGGCACACAGGAGATATTCGCGACCGATCCCAGAGTGCTCTACATATCGACCCACCAGCTGGAGATATTCCCCGGGACGGGAAGGGTCGACTACGTCGGCGAGGGAGAGGGCGAGGGGTTCACGTTCAACATGCCGTTCCAGTCCGGCTGCGGGGACTCGACATTCGACGTGGCGTTCGCGGAGGTCATCGACCCGGTGGTGAAGGCCTTCAAGCCGGACGCGATCCTCGTCAGCTGGGGCGTGGACACGCACTACAAGGACACGCTCGCGTCGCTCACGCTCTCGTCGGACGGGCACGTCCGCGAGGCCGTCGACATGCTCAACCTAGGCAAGATGTGCAGAAACAGGATCACGTTCATGCTCGAAGGGGGGTACAACATCCCGGCGCTGTCCGAGGTGACCGCGGCCACCATAGGAAAGATGGAGGGCGTCGAGGTGCCGCTCGAGTTCACCGACATGATCGACATGAGTTGCCTCGGACGCCCGACTATCATGCGTTGCAGGCAGCTCGCGTCGAAGTACTGGAAGCTATAGGCTCTGCTTCTGCTTCCGCTGGTCCAGGGACTTCTCGTGTTCCCTCTTGATGTTCTTCTCGAGGGAATCGAGCATCGAGTCCATCGTCTTGTACAGGTCCCAGTCGGTCGCCCTCGCGTAGTACATGCTCTTCGTGGTCGTGAGCCTCCCTACGAGGCTGTACTTGCTCCTCATGCCCTCGTGGTGGTACACCGACACGTGCACCGTGAACACCCGTGGGGGCTGGATCTTGTCTATCCTCTTCATCGACTTCCCGATCAGGTCATAGAGCACATCATAGACATCGGGGTCCTCCTCGTTCAGGCCCGTGATCTGTATGTAGACCCCTTCGGTCGGCTTGAGGCTGAGGATCTGCTCCATCAGATCTGCCTGCGACACCACCCCGACCAGCTTGCCGGACTCGGTGACGAACATGGTCGACAGGCCCTTCTCAATCATCAGGCTGGCGACCTTCCCCGCGGTCTCCTCGGGGGTCACGGATATTGCCGGGCGGCTCATGACGCTCCCGATCGCGATGTCGGCGTGCTCCTTCTCCCCCCGGATCTCGTTCGGGGGCCTGGCGTTCGACTTAGGGTTCCACAGGACGTCCATGACCTCGGGCATGCCTATAGCCCCGACCAAGCGCTGGTTCGAATCCACGACAGGCAGCGTCTTCTCCATAAGGCCCTTCATCAGCATCTGGGCCTTCACGACGCTGTCCTGCTCGGTCACCGCATGCGGTTCGACCGTCATTATCGTCGACACCTTCCGGTCCTTGAGCGGCGTGATGCTTGGGAAGATCCTGATGAGGTCGGTCCTGGACAGGAACCCGACCATCTTGCTCGCGCGGACCACGGGCGCTCCCCTGACCCCTGACGACATCATCTCCTCGAGTGCGCTCGTCACGAGCATTTCCTCCTCGAGCCTCGGGCAGGGCAGCATGACCTGCTCGACCTTCGCGGCCAACGGCAGCCCTCGCCTGTGTATGAACGATGCGTAGCTGACGAGTCCAATTGGCCTGCCCCCTTCGAGGACGGGCACCTCTCGGACCTGGAACTTCTTCATCTTCGCGATGACTTCCGACACGGACTCGCTCTTGCTCGCCGTCACACTCGTGGAGCTCATGACATCCTTCACAATCATTCTTTCAAGCTCGTGCCCGTCCAAATCAAACACATCCAGTTGGGATTCCCGTCTTGGTGCAAAATACGGTTGAAATCCTGCTGATAGTGACTAAAGGCCTTCACAGTCTAAATACTTTCGATTGATAGGTTCGTCATACATTTATACCAAACGTTCAATGGGGTACAACGTAGCTCTGTGCACTCGGGAGTCGGCTCCTGAGGGGTGGAGGCGCGTAGGTTGGGAGAAGACCCGGACGGTTCTGGCTGCGTTCGCGAAGGCTCCTCCCAGGAGAACGAAGGGCCGGCAGAGCCATCCCCACGCATTGAGGCCCTCGGGACGAGCGGCCTCGGGTTCCATACGCTGGACGATTTCGACGTCATGGGCCGGAGGGTCCTGCTGAGGATAGACATCAACTCCCCCGTGGACGAGAAGACCCTGAGGCTGGTCGACGGGTCGAAGATACGTCAGTCGATCGGCACCCTGAGGGAGCTGCTCGACCGGGCGGCCAAGGTCGCGGTGCTCGCCCACCAGGGCAGGCCTGGAGACTACGACTACATCCCGCTCAATGAGCATGCGGCGTTCTTGAGCCAGTATCTCGGGAGACGCGTGAGGTATGTCGACGACATCCTCGGGGGCTCCGCGATGAAGGCGATTGACAGTCTCAACGACGGCGAAGCCATCCTGCTCAAGAACGTGCGATTCCTGCCAGAGGAGCAGGCCAAGAAGTCGCCCGAGGAGCATGCGGAGTCGCTGCTGGTCCGGGGGCTCGCCCCCAAGTTCGACCTTTTCGTCAACGACGCGTTCGCGTCGAGCCACAGATCGCACGCCTCGCTGGTCGGGTTCACGGTCATCCTCCCGTCCGCCGCGGGCAGGCTGATGGAGAGGGAGATCACGACGCTCACGACGGTCTTCCAGAGCCCGAAGCGGCCCTCCACATTCATATTCGGCGGCACGAAGTTCGTCGACGCGCTCCCCATCCTCGAGAAGCTCGCCGACAGGGAGACCGTCGACAACATCATCGTCGCTGGCCTCGCGGGCTATGCGTTCCTGTGGCTGCTAGGGACACCCATAGGCTCTAGGACCGAGAAGCTGGCGAGCAGGGACGTGACGGAAGAGGTCAGGGACCGCGCCAGGAAGCTCATCGAAAGGCACGGGGGCAAGATCCATCTGCCAGTGGACGCCGCCGTGGACGACGATGGGAAGAGAAGGGAGTGCGCTCTGGACCAGATACCCCCAGACGGAGCGATCATGGACATCGGCCAGGGGAGCATCGACAAGTTCAGGAGGGTCATCCAGGAGTCGAAGACCGTCTTCCTCTCAGGCCCTCCGGGAGTCTTCGAGAAGGATCCGTTCTGCAAGGGGACCTTGGAGCTCTTCAGGGAGATCACATCGTGCGACGCCTTCTCGGTGATCGGCGGAGGACACTCGTGCGCGGCCGCAAACAAGTTCGGCTTTACTGACAAGATATCATATGTCAGCACCGGCGGCGGCGCTCTCGAAAGGCTCATGCTGGGCAAGGAGATGCCAGTGGTCGAGGCCCTGAGGGCCTCGGCGAAGAAGTTCTAACTGTACGGGAAGCCCCTGCTCGCCCCGCCGCCAAGGATCGTCCCGCCGAGCGACCTGGCCCGAATGATCCCCCTTAGCGGCACGCCGTCGATCTCGTTCAGGCTGCTCTTGTTGACGATGACGATTACCAGGACGGCCTCTGCGCCCGCGTCCTTGATGTCCGTGATCGCGCTCTTGATAGTCGCGCCAGTGCTGAGGACGTCATCTACTATTATGATCTTCTTGTCCTTCGAGATCGACGCGAAGTTCGAGCTGAACACGCCGGACTCGCTCTCGGAGTGCGGCCTGTAGACCGCGAAGTCTATGTCGAGGATCTCCGACAGCATCGTGGCGTAAGGCACGCCGTTTATAGAGATCCCGAGCACCACATCCGCGTCGGTCTCCTTCTTGCCGAGCTCCTCGACGACGATGTCCGCCATGAGCTCGGACATGAGTCCCACCCGGTACCCAGAGACGCCGACCGACCTCCAGCCGATCTTGACATCCGACGGCGGCAGGCCCTCTGGACCGTACTCCATCAGATAGTTGACAGTGTCGACGGACAGGTGAAGCTCATCTGCGATTTCCCGGACGCCCAGGCCCTTCTTCCTGAGCACTTTGGCATTGGCTGCCAGTTCTTTTACATCCACCATCTTATCACGGCTCACGGATGCAACCTGTTGAGATATTAACCTTTCTCCGATGCCGTTGCATTAGCCAGCGACCGGATAATCGATACGAGCGCATCGTTCAGCGGCGTCGGGACATCGACAACATTCCCGCGAGCGCTGAACTCCCCGTTTATCTGCTCGATCTCCGTCTTTCGGCCGCGCTCGACATCCTGGAGCATGCTCCCTCTGTTCTCGGCGGTGTCTCGGCACACTGCAGCGATCCTCCGGTTCAGCCGTTCTGAAGTGAGTTTGACGCCGGATGCGCCTGCGACAAGGAGACATTCGCCGCATATCTCCTTCATCAGCCGTGAGACCACCGGGCTCCCTATCAGCCTTCCGTTGGGGACCCGCAGCACGGCGGCGACGGGGTTCATGGAGGCGTTGACTATCGCCTTAGTCCAGATCTCATCGAGGACGTCCTTGCGGGAAGTCGCATGCAGACCGGACGAGGAAAACGCAGAGACGATCCTGCGCGCTCCTCGCGGGTCCAGGTCGGAGCCGACAATCGTCCTCCCCAGGCCCGACAGCCTGACCGTCCCAGGGCCGACAAGGGCCGCGCCCATGGTCGTCGTGCCTCCAAAGGCCTTCTCCGCCTTCCACACTCTCAGCTGCTCCAGGTTCCCGAGCCCGTTCTGAAGCGTGAGCACCATTGTCTCGTCGTGGACAGAGCCCCTCAACGAGCGAATGGACGCCCGAGTGTCATACGCCTTGGTCGTGATCACCAACAGCTGCGGGGGATCCAGACCTCTGAGCGATTCGTACGCCTCCAGATGAACGGTCCTGTTCAGGTCTCCAAGGATCTTGAGGCCGTTCCTCTGGACCGCGCGGACATGCTCCCTTCGGCCGATCAAGACGACCTCGTTCCTGTCCGCGAGGACTCCGCCCAAGGCCGACCCCAACGACCCGGCGCCGAAGATGAAGATCCTCATCGGTCCACGCAGACTGAGTACGGCCTATTTGTTGATTTTCGAACGACGAGCTTTCTCAGCCAGGATGTGTGCCTGACGCGTCGGCTCAGGGACCCAGGACTTCAAGAGCCTTGCCGACACCTCGACCGCCTGGGAGAGAGATACCTTGTTGCCGATCGAAACATAGATCGGATTTCCAGACCCGCGCGCCGAAAGCGCGTACCCGATGACCCTGCCGTTCATCCGGACCTCCCTGCGAGCGCCTGCGGAACGGCCGGTTATCTCCCCGCAGAGCAACTTCTTCGCGATGCCGATGGTGGGGACATCGAAGGTCACGCCGAGCTGACTGGCGACGCCGAACCCGTGCGGATGAAGCACTCCGTTCCCGTCATACATCACGATGGTGCGAGCATCGACATGCTTCAGGAGCGGCGCTATCAGGGGAAGCTCCCTGAAGGCCAGGTACGTCGGAATGTAGGGGAAGGTCGCGCGTCCTTCGATCACGTGCTCTTCCACGACCTCACGCGTGTCATAATCGACCACTGCCATCGCGGAGAAGGCACTGTCGCCGGAATAGGCTACATCGATGCCTGCCACCCGCTCTATCGGTCCCTTGAACGCCTTCGTCACCAACCTCCTCTTCAGGCGGGCCTGGCGGTCCCGCAACCCATTGAGCGGGTAGGTCGTCCGAAACTCCTTGAAGAGAACGCTGTCGAGGTCGACGATCTCCCCCTCCGCGACATCGATGCCCTCTGCCCTGAGCAGCTTGATCTTCTTCTCTGGCCCGCCGCCGGTGTAGCCGCCCACGAAGCCGTCCGACTGGACGACCCTCCTGCATGGGACGCGGACGATGTCCTCGTTCATGCTCATCGCCAGTCCGACATAGCGACTGGCGACGATATCGCCAAGCGCGCGCGCGACCTCCCCGTAGGTCGTCACCCGGCCCCGAGGGACCTGGGCGACGAGGTCGTTGGTCTCGCGGAGCATATCGGGCAGGTTCTCCGTCAGCTCAGGGACTCGCACGATTAAGAACAGGCGCTGTGTAAGCATTAAATGTGCGGGCGACCAAGTACTTCTGGAAATGCCAGAGAGGGCGCTTGCGAGATACTATCAGATACTCGGCGGCGAGAGGCGCGCGCTTTACCTCCTCGCGAAAGCGGCCTCCGCGCCCGGAAGGAAGTTGACGAGCCATGGCTCGCTCCTGGATCTCAAGATCGAGCTCGCGGAGAAGATGCTGAGCAGCTGCGGGATGTGCGAAAGGAAATGCAGCGCGGACAGGGCTGCCGGAGTTCGGGGCCACTGCGGCGTGCTCGAGCCTAGGATCAGCACGGAATTCATCCACATGGGGGAAGAGCCGGACCTCGTCCCCTCGCACACGGTGTTCTTCGCGGGATGCACGTTCGGCTGCGTGTTCTGCCAGAACTGGGACATCAGCACCGATCCTTCTTCGGGAACCGAGATGGACGCGCGGGAGCTCGCCCGCAGGATCGAGAGACGAGCGGATCGAAGGAAGGGCTTCAACCTTGAAGCCTCTAGGAATGTGAATTGGGTCGGGGGAGAGCCCACGCCGAACGTCCACTTCATTCTGAATGTCCTCAGGGAGTGCGAGGCGAACATCCCGCAGGTCTGGAACTCGAACATGTACATGAGCGAGGACACGATGGATCTCCTGGAGGACGTCGTCGACGTCTACCTTGCGGACTACAAGTACGGGAACGATGACTGCGCCCGACGACTCTCGGACGTCGAGGACTATTCGCGCATCGTCCGGAGGAACCTGCTCATCGGCCGGGCACACGCGGAGATGATCATCCGACATCTTGTTCTGCCGGGGCATGTGGATTGCTGCACACGGCCAGTCTTGACATGGATCGCACAGAACCTGAATGACGTGAAGGTCAATGTGATGGGCCAGTACCGGCCGGAGTACAAGGCGAGAGACCATCCCGGCCTGGACCGGCCGATCCCGGCCTCGGAGTACCGTAAGGCATTGGAGATAGCAGAGGACCTGCATCTTGACCTCTGCGACTAGATGGCAGGTCGAGAACCTGGCTCTGAGGATCGCGCTGACGGCACGTGCCAACAAGCTAGAACATCTTAAGTACGGACATGGCAATAAGTTCGCGTGGACAGCTCAGAGTTGGTCACAGCCCTTCGTCTGGTCGCTGCCCTGGCAGTGCTGTGCTACGCATCGGTCCTCGACTGGAAGACGAGGAAGGTCTCCAACACTCTCTGGATCGCGCTGTCTGCCCTGGGCCTGCTCCTTGTCCCCGTCCAGCTTTCGATAGACGATGAACCGATGAAGTACGGCCTTGTCGTCGCGCCAATTCTCGTCATCCTGGCCGACGTGTACTGGGACATCCGAGGGGATTCCAGGCTCGCGCGCATGGTGCCGGCCGTCAAATACGGGCTCGCAATCGCGTTGGTCGTCATCCTCGGATACCTGTGGGTCGATGGCAGCTACTTCCAGCACCTTCTCGCAGTGCCCGTCTTCATGATGGTCGTCGTGGTCATGTACATGCTCGACCTGGTCAGGGGAGGGGCCGACGCGAAGGCCCTGATGGCCCTGGCAATCCTGTTCCCGTTCTACCCCACGATCGGTTCGATACCATTCCTGCGGCCAGAGAGCGCCGCACTCGAGGTCGTCTTCCCGTTCGCGTTCAACGTGCTGGTCAATGCAGCCATAATCGTCGCTCTGTTCCCAATAGGATACTTCCTGATGAACATCACTGCCAAGGAGTTCGAGATCCCCTTTGGACTCTTGGGATACAAGCGCGATGTTGACAGTCTCAAAGGGGAACATGTCTGGCTCATGGAAAGAATTGAGGACGGGGACCTCAAGAGGTTCATTAGGCCAAGAAGATCGGAGGACCTAGAGGCAGAGGCAGCAAAGCTGAAGGCGACAGGTCACAACAGGGTGTGGGTCACTCCCCAGATACCTTTGATCATCCCGATGACGGCGAGCGTGGCCCTCACATCGGTCATAGGCAACATCCTCCTTGACCTGTTCCGCCTCTGAGGCAGACGGGAAGTTGGGTGAGTTCACACTATCATGTTCAGGGGAGAGCTGCACTTCCCGCACTTGTCTCCATTCAGGTTCATCGACCGGACCCAGAAGCCGTCCCTGTCGACGACCCGCGTCCCGCACTTGGGGCAGTAGGTGTCGTCCCGATCGCCTGCGAACACGTTGCCCAGGTAGACGAACTCCAGGCCAGCCTTCTTCGCGGTCTCGAACGCGGCCGAGAGAGTTCTGCCGGAGGTGCTGGGCACGTTCGTCAGCTTGTAGTCGGGGTGGAAGGCAGAGAAGTGGACGGGGACGTCCACGCGAAGCCTGTCGGCGACCCACCTGCAGAACTCCCCGATCTCCTTCTCGGAGTCGTTGTGCTCCGGTATGATGAGGTAAGTCAGCTCGACATGGATTCCGAGCTCGACTGAAAGCTCGCATGCACGCAGCACGGGGGCGAGCTTGCCCCCGCAAATCGCCTTGTAGAACTCCTCCCTGAAGGCCTTGACATCGATGTTCATCGCGTCTATCAGGCCCTTCAGCTCCCTGAGCGGCTCCTCCTGCACGTAGCCGTTCGTCACATAGGTCGTCTTGAGCCCCGCATCGTGCGCGGCCTTCGACGAGACGGTCGTGAACTCGTGCCATATGGTCGGCTCGTTGTAGGTCCACGATATGGACTTCGCGTGCGCGGATTTCGCCATCTGCACGACGTCCTCGGGTGATATCTGGAGAAGGTCGATGTCGCCAATGCGTGCACGCGATATCTCGAAGTTCTGACAGTGCATGCAAAACAGGTTGCACCCGAGGCTCCCGAACGACAGCGAGGTGCTACCCGGCAGGAAATGGAATAGCGGCTTCTTCTCGATGGGGTCGGGATGGATAGAGGATGCGAGGCCGTACGTCAGCGCATAGAGCTTCCCACCCTGGTTCTCCCGGACGGCGCACAGGCCGCGCTTGCCTTCCGCGATGAGGCACGAGTGAGGGCACAGGCTGCACCGTACCCTGTCGCCCTCCTTGGAATAGAACTTGGCTTCGTGGTCACTGCCTTGTCCGGAAGTGCTCATAGCCGAGGTTCACCAGCTTCTCGCGCTGACCGTTGTCGATGAGGATGTTCTCTTCGCCGCTCGTGACCTTGCCGATGACGGTCATCGGGCAACCGCAATCCTTCGAGAGCTTGGCGAGCCCTTCCTCGGCGTCCCGCCTGATGGTGAACAGCAGCTCGAAGTCGTCCCCGAAGTTCAGCGCGAGGTCCTTCTGCTTCTCCAGGTCGACGAACGCCTGCGCCACCTCTGGGGCCTTGGGCACGCGCGCGTAGTCGATCTCGTACGTCATGCCCGAGACCTTCGACATCTCGAAGATCGACGCCGAAAGCCCGTCCGAAATGTCCATGCACGAGGTGACGAACCCGGAATCGGCCAGCGCGACGCCCTCCTTTATCCTCGGCCAAGGCCTCTTGAGCGCGGCCTCAGCGTCCGCGAGGCCCAGCTGCCTCTTCATCGAATGGAAGCCAGCCCCGGCCCTGCCCAGGGCGCCGGTGACGGCGATGAGGTCGCCAGGCTTCGCGCCCTTCCTCAGGAGTATCTTGTCCTTTTCCACTTCGCCAAGCGCGGTCCCGCACAGGACCAAGTCGTCGTGCTCCTTCGTGTCGCCGCCGACGACGCTCGTGCCGAACCGCCTCGCGCAGTCGTTCATGCCGTCCACCATCTGCTCGAGGAACTCGACCGGGTGGCCCCTGGTGATCCCGATTGCAGTCACGAGGCCGAGCGGGCGGCCGCCCATCGCGGCTATGTCGCTCAGGTTGACCGCGATGATCGACCAGCCGATGTCATACGGGCTCATGCCCTTCGGGATGTGCTGTTTCGTGACCATCATGTCGGTCGTGACTAGGAGGTACCTATTACCTATGTCGATCGCAGCGCAGTCGTCGCCTATTCCGACCACGGCGTCGCTCTTGATGAGGTGCTCGATTATCTTGATGGCCTCGCGCTCTCCGAGGCCGCCCATCGTCTTCATGCTCGATACAGATTCGTACAAGATAATTAAGCCTTTGTCGAGAGAGAATCGGCCCCGAGCGGAGGCCGTGACAGAGTATAACGTACTAATAGAGGAACCCCTATTCCTGCGCGGTAGTCCCGATGCGTTTGGAGATACCATATGGGGGAGGGAAACAGGTAGTAGAGGTGCCTGACCAGAACCTCGGAGAGATCGTCTACCAGAAGGAGGTCAAGACGGACGACCGGGTGCAGATCATCCTGGACGCCGTGAAGAACCCGGTCGACTCGCCCCCGCTGCCCGCTTTCCTGAACGGGGGGCGCAAGATTCTCATAATCGTGAACGATGCAACGAGGCCGACGCCGTCCTGGAGGATCATCACCGCGATACTGCCGTTCCTCCTCAACCGGAAGATCAAGTTCCTCGTCGCGACGGGCATGCACCGGGAGCCCACGCCGGACGAGTACGCGTACATTTTCGGGGACCTGTACCCGGCGATCAAGAACGATGTGTACTGCCACGACGCCAAGCGCAGCAGGTGCGTGAACCTGGGCGTCTCGAAGAACGGCACGCCGATGAACATCAACAAGATGGTCGTCGACGCGGACAGGGTCATCGTCATCAGCAGCGTCGAGCCGCACTACTTCGCGGGCTATACCGGCGGCCGAAAGTCCTTCCTCCCGGGGGTCTGCTCGTACGAGACCATCGAGGCCAATCACAAGCTCGCGCTCAGCGTCAAGGCCCAGGCCTTGAGCCTCGATGGGAACCCGGTCGCCGAGGACATGGAGGATGCGATGAAGGTCCTCAAGGACAAGAGGATCTTCGCGATCATGACCGTGCTCGACAAGAACCACAGGACGTGCGCGTCGTTCGCAGGAGATCTCAAGGGGTCCTTCGAGGAGGCCAAGGCGGTCGCCGATGACGTATTCGTGATCGACCTCAAGAGCAAGGCGGACATCGTCGTTGCGGTGACGGCGTTCCCGTACGACATCGACCTCTACCAGTCACAGAAGGCGCTTGACAACGCCAAATATGCGGTCAAGGACGGCGGCGTGATCATCCTCGTGAGCGCCTGCAGGGATGGCGTCGGCCCTCCGAACTTCCTAGACCTGCTTGGCTCCGCGAGCACCCCGAAGGAGGTCCTCGAGAAAATCGGCCAGGGGTACAAGTTGGGATATCACAAGGCCGCGAAGATGGCGGAGATCGGTCTGAAGTGCAAGATGTTCGCGGTCACCAGGCTCGACCCGGCGGTCGCCGTGAAGGCGCACCTTACACCCGTCAAGACGGTGCAGGAAGCCGTCGACATGGCCATCAAGACGATGGGGCCCAAGGCCAAGGTCACGTTTATTATGGACGCTGTGATTACTGTCCCGAGGGTCCGATAGAAGGCTGGCCGACCGACTGGCCGGCGGGCGAAGGAGATCATGGCGAGGCGCAAGTTCATCAAGGCGGAACGTTCGAAGAAGCTGGAGAAGGAGATGCTCACGTGCACCTTCTGCGGCTTCTGCAAGAGCGTCTGCCCGTACTTCGAGGACAACCAATGGGACCCTGCGGTCGCGAGAGGCAAGGTCATCCTCGCGTACGGGCTCGCGGAGAGGGAGATCCCGGCGGACGAGTCCGTGCTCCAGAGGATGTACCAGTGCACGACCTGCAAGGACTGCGAGAGGCGATGCCCCTCCAACATCAGGGTGGTCGACATAGTCGAGGCCGCGAGGGCGGACCTCGTCGAGGCGGGGTGCGTACTCCCGGCCCATAGGAAGATCATTGACAACATCAAGAGCACGAAGAACCCGTACGGCGAGACCGGGACGGTCGACTTCGGCGTGCCCGTCCACCGGGCCGAGATCGGGTACTTCGTCGGATGCACCGGCAGGTACAGGCTGCCGGAGATCCCCAGGCACGCGATGTCAATCCTCAAGAAGCTGAACGTGGACTTCACGCCGGTCGAGGAGGTCTGCTGCGGCAGCACGCTCCAGCGGATCGGGGCGAAGGAGAAGGATGTACAAAGGCTGATGAAGGCAAATGTGGACAACATCCGCAAGCTGGGCGTGAAGAAGGTTCTGTTCACGTGTGCGGGCTGCGCTCGCATGTTCAAGGAAGAGTACCCGAAGCACGTGAAGGTCGACTTCGAGGTCGAGCACTTGGTCCAGTTCCTGGCGAAGCAGGATCTCAAGCTCAAGCCATTCCCCAAGAGGATCGCGTACCACGACCCCTGCCACCTGGGGAGGCACCTGAAGATCTACGAGGAGCCCCGGAAGGTGCTCTCGATGATCCCGGAGGTCAAGCTAGTAGAGTTCGCCGAGAACCGGGAGACCGCGAGGTGCTGCGGGGGCGGTGGAGGCGTGAGGGCCGCCGACCCGTCCGCCGCTCAGAGGATCGCCTCGAGGAGAGTGAGGGCCGCGTCGGAGATAGCGGACATGATCGTCACGGCGTGCCCGTTCTGCGTCACCAACCTGAGGTACGGAAAGGACCTCATAAAGGTGGACATTGAGATAAAGGACATAGCGGAGATCGTCGACGACCTCCTGGTGACGTGAGCGGAGGGTGGCGATGACCTCTTCGAGGAGCTCCAAGAGAACCCTGTCGATGAAGCTCGGAACCTGCGTCATCAGGTTCGACGAGCCCAGGGTGATGGGCATCGTCAACACGACGCCCAACTCGTTCTCCGGGGACGGGCTGAACGGAGACATCGAATCCGCGGTCGCGAGGGGACTGGCGATGTTCACTGACGGCGCCGCGATCGTGGACGTCGGCGGGGAGTCCACGAGGCCAGGGGCGGAGCCTGTTGACGCGGACCTCGAGATCTCGCGCACGGTCCCGGTCATAGAACGGCTCAGCAAGGCGTATCCGGGAAGGGTCTCGATCGACAGCATGAAGCCGGCGGTGGCGGAGAGCGCCATCTACGCAGGCGCCAGCATGGTCAACGACATCTCAGGGCTTCGGGATCCTGCGATGCTGGACATCGTCGCCGGGCACGAAGTCGCCGTCATCATCATGCACATGCAGGGGGAGCCAAGGACGATGCAGGACAAGCCGACCTACAAGGACGTCGTCGAGGACATCCTTCGGTTCCTGGCCGAAAGGATCTCGGCCGCCGAGGACAGGGGCGTCAGCCCGAGCAAGATCTTGGTGGACCCTGGCATCGGGTTCGGCAAGACGGTCGAGCACAACCTAGAGATACTCGCCAGGCTGAAGGAGTTCAAGAGCCTGGGAAAGCCCATCGTGGTCGGGGTTTCCAGGAAGAGCTTCCTCGGGAAGCTCACGGGGACGCCGGTGGACCAGCGGATGGTGGAGTCGGTCGCGGCCGCGCTGATGGCCGTTCGCGAGGGGGCGGACATCGTCAGGGTGCATGACGTGCCAGAGACCGTCCGAGCACTCACGGTCGCGTCGGCGGTCGCATCCAGGGGTTCCCCGAGAAGGCGATGACTCGGACCCAGGGCCTGATGCCGACCTAAGAAGGTTTTTAGTACGCAACTCGATGACTGAACCGTCCCCAAACGCGGGAACGGCCATCGCTGCCGCCCCGCGGCCCGATAGTCAACCGCACGAGATTGGTGAAACGCTTGACGCCTGAACACCCTGAACAAGCCGCAGAAACCCCCAAGAAGAAGGAGGGGGTCGACCTCGATTCGGGGGACTCGCGCATCGTAATGGTCGATGTCGGCGGAAGCTTCTACGCGCTCAAGAAGATGCTGCGGGCGGACATCGGATTCTATGAGCGGGACTTCTTGGCCAGGGTGGGCCAGGAGGGGGCCAGGACTTTCCTCTCAGACCTTGTCGGGACCCTCAAGGACAAGGCCAAGACCGAACAGATGGACTCGATGCTGAAGCAGTACAGCCAGCGCGGGTTCGGGGACTTCACGATACGCCGCATAGACGAGCAACGAGGCGTGACCGAGATCACATCTCCCAACACGATCGAGGCCTGGGCGTTCAGGACGAACAGGGACATGCAGCGGGACCCGGTCTGTTCGTATACCTGCGGCGTCCTTGCCACTGTATGCAGGCTTGCCTGCGGCCGCGAGGACCGACCCGATGCCGACTTCAGCGCGGCCGAGGTGAAATGCGTGGCCACGGGGGACGACGAGTGCAGGTTCATCATCGGACCGATGGACGAGCTCCTCAAACAGGTCCCGGGCTTCAAGAGGTCTCGGGAGTCGGCCTCGGAGGCGGCGCTGAGACTGAACGAGGAGATCCTGCTGAAGAACATGGAGCTCCAGAGCCTCAACCTCTCGCTCGAGCGGCAGATCAGGAGAAGGACCGAAGACCTCAGGAGGGCGGAGGAGAACTACCGCCAGCTGGTCGAGCTCTCTCCAGACCCCATCATGCTGTGCTCCGCCGAAGGCAAGATCAGCGCGGTCAACCAGTCCGGGGCCAGGATGTTGGGCTACGACCTGCACGGCGACCTGGAGGGACAGAGCATCAAGACCATCCTCGCCGGCGGAGCGGACGCCTGGGAGAAGCTGATCTGGAGGGTGGAGATGGAGGGGACGGTCCGCAACCTCGAGCTGGAGCTGATGATGAAGAACGGGAACAAGATGGTGGGGGAGGTGTCGGCCAGGTTCACGGACCTGGCCCAGGGACGGTTCGTGGAGACCGTCGTGAGGGACATCACGCAGAACAGGCAGATACACGAGCAGATGCTCGAGGCGAAGACAGAGTCCGAGTTCCTGACGGACCTGATGTCGCACGACATCACCAACTTCGCGGTCTCAGCTATCTACTTCCTGGAGAACCTGAAGAAGTCCGAACACCTGCTCGACCAGGACAAGAGGAACCTCGCGATTGCGCTCAGGGACATCCACGCGGCCTTGGAGCTTACCACGTCGGTCAGGGACCTCACCAGGATCAAGTCGATGAACGAGCAGGAGGTCGAGGTGAAGGAGCTCCAGCAGCTCATCGACCAGGGAATCGAGGAGGCGAGGCGGACCTTCCCCGAGCGGAAGGTGCTGGTCAACTTCGAGAGGTCGACGGAACCTAAGTTCATACGAGGCAACGCCATCGTCTCGAGGCTCTTCGCGAACATACTCACGAACGCGATCAAGTTCGACTCGAAGGAGGAGGTCGTTACAGACATCGGAGTCGAGGACGAGGCCCGGAACGGCGTCGCGTACTGGAGGATCAACATATCGGACCGCGGCCGCGGCATACCCGATGCGGACAAGGAGAGGGTCTTCGAACGGTTCAGCAGGCTCGACGCGGCGACCCCGGGGAGCGGGCTCGGGCTGTTCGTCGTGAGATTCATTGCGAAGGCCTGCGGAGGCATAGTCTGGGTCGAGGACAGGGTCAAGGGGGACTATGCGCAAGGCGTGAAGATGGTCGTGCTCCTCCAGAAGGCCACCCAGAGGCAGGTGGCGGCCGTATCCAGAAGGCGTGGGATATGAGCGCGCCACTTTGATTTCTCACACGACCTTGATATGGATGACCGCGGATACTGCCGACGGACGACGGGAGCTACGAGCAGATGGGCATACGGATCCTGAGAAAGGAGGACCTGGATTTCGCGGCAGCCGTGACGACGGCTGAGGGCTGGTACTACACCCCTAGGGAGCTCGAGGTCATGTTGAGGCTCGACCCCGAGGGCAGCTTCATCTTCGAGGACGGCGAGCCGCTCGGCATCGCGACCACCGTGACCTACGGTAGGACTGGAGTACTCGGATACCTCGTGGTCAGCGAGAAGGGGAGAGGAAAGAATATCGGGGCAACGCTCCTCAGTACGGCGATGGACTACATGGAGGGGAGGGGTGCCGAGTCGATGCTCCTGTATTCCGCGGTCAACGCCGTGAAGATGTACGAGAGGAAGGGGTTCAGAGCCTTGGACGAGATCAAATGCATGCACCTCCACATCGATGCAGGGCACAGGAGGAGCCCCTCAGCGGACTGCCCACCCATGAAGAGGTCAGACATCCGCGAGGTGGCCGAAATCGACGCGCGGCTGTTCGGAGACGACAGAGGGCCGTTGATCGAGGTCCTGTTCGAAGAGGGGCCAGCGAACTCTTTCAAGATAGTGAGGGACGGGCGCATAGAGGGGTTCATAATGGCGCGCCACGACCACGACGGCTACGACCTCGGCCCGTGGGTGTGCACGACCGGCAATCCGAAGGACGCTGAGGACCTCTTCTGGACGGCCCTGTCGGCCATGGAGGATGGGACCATCTACATGGGCTCGTTCTACAAGAACGAGCCCGCACTCAGGATCACGGACCATGTGCCGACGGTGCGCCACTGGAAGATTCCGTTGATGGTCAGAGGCAAGGGACGGTACGAAGGCGACCTGGACGACCTCTTCGGGGTGGCCGCGTTCGAGCTAGGATGACGCCGATCCTCCTTGAGCCAAGCCGCTCTTTGCGCTACACCAGCCGGCTGGGCCTCCCTCGCATCAGCGGCTCAGGGATCCCTGCATGGAGGGACACGGAACGCTGCCGAAGGAGCAGAAGATGCAGCAGTCTCCTGCCTTGGGGGCCATCACGAACCCGCAACTCCTGCACTGGTATCTGATCAGGCAGAAGTCGGTCGGCATTCGCTCCTTCGCCTTGAACCCGCAATTGGGGCATGTAACCACTGAATCTAGAATCACGCCCGTTCTGCGCGCCTCCGTAGACCCGCATGGGAGAGCGATCCGAATATCATCTGCGCCGAAATCG
>JAJYIS010000115.1 GCA_021789945.1 Thermoplasmata archaeon
GCCGCATCATTGATCGAGCCGATCCAGGGAGAGGGCGGGTACGTCGTCCCCCCGAAGGACTACCACAGGCGGCTGAAGAAGCTCATGGACAAGTATGGCATCCTGTACGCCGTGGACGAGGTCCAGTCCGGTATGGGCAGGACCGGCAAGTGGTGGGCGATCGAGCACTTCGGAGTCACCCCTGACATAATCTGCATGTCGAAGGCGCTGGGAGGGGGCATCTCGCTCGGCGCGACGATCGGGCGCGCGGAGATATACGACTGGGCCGCGGGCAGCCACTGCACGACCCTGGGAGGCACACCCGTGGCCTGCGAGGCGTCCCTGGCGACGATACGAGTGATCGAGAAGGAGAAGCTCAGGGAGAACGCCGCGAAGCAGGGCGAGTACGTGCTCAGGCGGATCAAGGAGTGGGTCGACAAGTACGAGATCGTCGGCGATGTCCGAGGCAAGGGCCTGATGATCGGCGTGGAGATCATCAAGGACAAGAAGTCCAAGGCGAAGGACGGCGACGCCGCGCACGAGATCATACACCATGCCTGGAAGAAGGGCGTGGTCGCGATCGGCGCGGGCGAGAACTGCTTCAGGATCGCGCCGCCCTTGGTCATGACCCAGGACCTTCTGGACGCGGGCCTCGACATGCTCGAGGAGTCCATCAGGGAGGTCATGAAGGGTAAGTGACCCGGTCCGCCGCGGGCGGACCGGGGGAAACCCATTCGCGCGCTTTCTGTCACAACCGGAGCGGAAGAACATGGTGAAGACCTACAATCTCAAGGGCCCCAAGATAGTGGTGGAGCCGCCAGGGCCCAAGTCAAAAAAGGCGATGGCTCGGAAGGAGAAGTACGTCACGAACGGCATCAAGATCGGCCTGCCAGCTTCGCTCGAGATCGCGGAGGGGCCGTTCCTGAAGGATGTCGACGGCAACGTCTACCTGGACTTCACGGTCGGCATCGGCGTGCACAACTGCGGGCACAGGCCAGCGGCGCTCGTTAAAGCCTGCCAGGACCAGCTGGACAAGTTCATACACATATGCTTCATGGTATCACCCTACGAGTCGTACTTGAAGCTGGCCGAGGAGATGTCGAAGATCACCCCCGGCCGTCTGCAGAAGAGCATATTCCTGAACAGCGGGTCCGAGGCGATCGAGAACGCGGTGAAGATCGCGAGGGCGTACACCAAGAGGAAGTACATAATCTCGTACAAGACAGCGTTCCACGGCAGGACGTTCCTCGACATCTCGCTCACCGGCAAGGAGAAGCCGTACCGGGAGGGCTTCGGACCTCTGGTGCCGTACGTCCAGCTGGTCGACTACGCGTACTGCTACAGGTGTCCTCTTCGCCTGGAGTATCCGTCCTGCAACCTCGCGTGCGCTGACTCGATAAGGACTGTAATGGAGACATCTCCTCTTGAGGGAGATGTCTGCTGCCTCGTCGGCGAGCCGGTCCAGGGCGAGGGAGGGTTTATCCCGCCGCCTCCGGGCTACTGGGAGAAGATCAGGAAGATATGCGACGACAACGGCGCGGTCTTCATCGACGACGAGGTCCAGACGGGCTTCGGAAGGACGGGAAAGATGTTCGGCATACAGAACTGGAAGGTCGTTCCTGACATGCTCGTCTCGGGGAAGGGGCTTTCCCTGGGCATGCCGCTCGGAGGGGTCTCAGGCAAGGACGAGATAATGTCCGCGCCAGGGCCTGCCAGCCTTGGCGGGACCTTCGGGGGCAACCCCGTGTGCTGCGCCGGAGCACTCGAGTCGATCAAGCTGACCAAGAAGGTCCTTCCGAACACGAAGATGATAAACAGGGTCGAGAAGAAGCGGCTGAACGAGTGGAAGGACAAGTTCGAGGCCGTCGGAGACGTCAGGGGCATCGGCGCGATGATGGGCGCGGAGTTCGTCAAGACCAGGAAGGGGAAGGAGCCCCTGCCTGAGCTCACGAGGAACATCCAGCTCAACTGCTTCAAGCACGGGCTGTACATCCTGACTGCTGGCGCTTACGGCAACGTCATAAGGCTGCACCCGCCCCTGATTATCAAGCAGGACCTGCTCGAGAAGGGCCTCGACATACTCGAGGCCGCGATCGCCGAGGAGATCAAGAAGGCGGGCCTGGCCTGAGGCCCGCACCTTGAAAACCCCTTCATCCAAACCTATTCCCGTGATTCTATCCGACGGACGCGACCGAACGCCGAAGGGAGCAAGGATATCCTGGTGAGCGCCCTGTCTCGTAGCGGAGCCAGGAAAATGAAGCCGACGGACGAGCTCATGGACGAGCACAGGGTGATCGAGAGGATGCTGGCGGTGGTCTCAGTCGCCGCCAACCGCCTGGACAAAGGAGAGAAGGTCGACCGGGAGGTGTTCGTAAGCGCCGCTGACTTCTTCAAGAACTTCGCGGACAAGTGCCACCACGGCAAGGAGGAGAAGATACTCTTCGAGAAGATGATGGAGCGGGGGGTGTCAGGCGAGGTCGGGCCCATCGCGGTCATGCTGCGCGAGCACGAGGACGGGCGGGCACATGTGAGGCGGATCGCCGAACTCTCGGCGAAGAAGCTGGACAAGAAGGACTCCCAGGAGCTCGTCAAGCACGCGAGAGGGTACGCCGAGCTGCTCAGCCAGCATATCATGAAAGAGGACAACGTGCTCTACCCGATGGCGAACCAGATCCTGACGCCGGAGGACCAGGAGGAGCTCGAGAAGGGGTTCGCCGAGGTCGAGGAGAAGGTCATGGGCCCCGGCGTGCACGAGAAGTACCACAAGATGATCGAGGAGTTGGAGCTCAAGGTCGCCTAGCGTCGGAACCAGGTCCCGCCGAGGCGATCATTTCGACACTTTTCGATTTCCTGTTCCGAAATTCGCAATTCGTACCGCGCCGTCCCCGAGGGCACAGAGACCGCCTTCCCTTTCTATCGTCCAGCAACGCCATTTTTGCATCGGATCCCGCGTCCTTCGAGGTTGTGGCAGCACCATAACCTATAATATGGTGAACCACATTCGGGCGAACAAGGCCACGATTTGCTGAAGTATCTGCAGATTTAGGCACTAAAAGCTGGATATCTTCCGAACGGAAAGATAGGATGAAGCACGGATTTGGGGGCGGCGAGGAGTCTTCTGCGAACAGAGCATGCGCGCTTCCCCACGAAGAAGCTGCCGTTCGGCGTTCAGAAACTTCGGCCGGCCCATTCGAGAACATGGCGCGGGAGCACAGATAGCATGGCACTCTTGTCTGAAGTGAAGAAGGACTACGGTAAGCTGAAGAACTATGTGAACGGGGAGTGGGTAGATTCCACCTCTGGCAAGTACATCGATATCGAGAACCCGACCACGGGCGAGATCATAGGTCAGGTTCCTATGTCCAGCGCCGATGAGACCAAGGCCGCCATCGAGGCAGCCCATGAGGCGTGGTGGGCTTGGAGAGAGACCCCGCCGATAACGAGGGCAAGGGTGTTCTTCAAGCTCAAGGAGATAATGGAGCAGCATTTCGAGAACATCGCCCGTATAATGGTTCAGGAGCAGGGCAAGACGATCGACGAGGCCAGAGGCGAGGCGAGACGGACGATTGAGAACGTCGAGACCGCCGCCGGAGTTCCGACCATGATGATGGGATACAATCTTGAGGACGGCGCGGCCGAGGCTATCGACGAGGAGGCTGTGATCTCCCCGCTGGGCGTATTCGGCGCGGTGTGCCCTTTCAACTTCCCGGCGATGATCCCCTACTGGTTCTGGCCCTATGCCGTCGCCACTGGCAACACATACATAATCAAGCCGTCAAGCCAGGTGCCTTTGACCCAGAACTACTTGACAAAGCTGGTCGAGCAGGCGGGCTTCCCGCCCGGGGTCCTGAACATCGTGAACGGCAGCCACGAAGTGTCCGATACCTTGATGGAACATCCTCTGGTGAAGGGCATATCATTCGTCGGCTCGACACCGACCGCGAAGTACATCTACAAGCACTCGGCCGAGAACGGCAAGAGGGTCCAGGCCCAGGGCGGGGCCAAGAACTCTCTCGTCGTCATGCCCGACGCAGTCCTTGACAGGTCTATCTCGAACATGCTCGCATCCACGTACGGATGTGCTGGCCAGAGATGCCTTGCAGGGTCGAACCTCATCGCGATAGGCAACATCGCCGACCCGTTCGTGAAGAGTTTCGTGGAGAGATCGAAGAAGATTAAGGTCGGCTACGGTCTGGACGAGAGCGTGAACATGGGTCCGGTCGTGTCTGCCAAGGCCAAGAAGAAGGTCATCGATTACATCGACGGCGCGGAAAGGGAAGGCGCGAAAATACTGCTGGATGGCAGGAAGATCAAGGTCCCGGGCTACGAAAAGGGCCACTTCGTCGGTCCTACCGTCATTGACGGAGTTACACCCGACATGACGCTGGCCAAGGAGGAGGTTTTCGGACCTGTCGTCGGCATGATGAGGATGGAGAGCCTCGATGAGGCGATTGAATTCATAAACAAGAGCCCGTTCGGGAATGCATCGACGATCTACACCCAGAACGGCAAGTCGGCCCGCGAGTTCAGGTACAGATGCCAGGTCGGCAACGTCGGGATCAACGTCGGCTTGGTCGCCGCGATGGCATACTTCCCGTTCGCGGGGTACAAGAACTCGTTCTTCGGTGATCTGCACGGCCAGGGTCAGGACGCCATAAAGTTCTTTACGGACAGGAAGGTTGTCATCACTCGGTGGTTCTGATGGTTGAGTGCGATTTCCCGGAATGCAACACATTCGGGTCGACGATAAGGTTCGCCCTGGAGTTGGAGAAGGGCGCCGCAGGCGTATATGAAGAGCTTGCGATGCAGCCCGGCGCTGCGTCCGGTGCGGAGATGTTCAGGACGCTTGCAGCCTCCCACAAGAAGCGCGGGGAGCTGCTGGAGTTCACGAGGCAGCAGAAGCTCAACGAGATGATCCTGGAGCCCATCCAAGACATGAGGCGCGAGGACTACCTTATCGACACGAAGACACCAGGTGGCCTTGACGTAAAGGGTGCCGCGAGATTCGCTGCGAAGATCGAGGGGCAATCCGCCAAGTTCTATCTGGACGCCGCCAAGATCGCGAAGGACCTCATGGCAGAGGCCGCGAGGATAATGGACAAGCTCGGCAAAGAGAACCAGGTGAACAAGACCAAGCTCGATTCGCTCTAGGTTTGAAACCCCAAAACCCCTTCAAACTACCTATTTTCCGCGTCCCAGCCGGCTGAACTGGTCGATGCCTATCTCCTGCAGCCTGTCCTCGGAGAACGCCCTGATGAGCTCCCGCACAGGTTTCCCCTCTGCCCTCAG
>JAJYIS010000116.1 GCA_021789945.1 Thermoplasmata archaeon
CCAAGCTCGATTCGCTCTAGGTTTGAAACCCAAAAACCCCTTCAAACTACCTATTTTCCGCGTCCCAGCCGGCTGAACTGGTCGATGCCTATCTCCTGCAGCCTGTCCTCGGAGAACGCCCTGATGAGCTCCCGCACAGGTTTCCCCTCTGCCCTCAGCACCCTCACCCCTGCGTTCCTGAACTTCAGCAGCGCGGCCGGAGTGAGGCCTGCGACGATGACTGCCTCCGTGCCCCTCATCGCGATGCCCTCGACGACGTCCGAGCACGAGCCCGCGCACTGCATCGTCTCTGCGACATGCTCGATCTCGCCGCCTCGGTGGACCTCGTAGTAGTCCAGCAGCTCAGACTCCTCGAGCGGGAACGTGACCTCGGCCTCAAGGCCACCCGGAGACTGGCATGCGACGCAGACCTTCATGCGCGTCGGCTATCGATGCGCCCGAGATTACCCTTTCGCCTGACGCCTGCTCAGTCCTTCGTGAAGATGTCGCTGTAGAGCCGCGTCGACGCCAGCACCCCGCCGACGATCAGCACGGCCGGTATCACGAAGATCCACCAGTCGAGCGTCCACGAGGTCCCGACGATCATGTTCGACAGGAGCACTCCGCCGAAGTGGAATGGCGATAGCGTCGCGATCCCGCTGAGCTGGGTGTA
The DNA here is from genome assembly GCA_021789945.1 of Thermoplasmata archaeon. Classification (GTDB taxonomy): domain Archaea; phylum Thermoplasmatota; class Thermoplasmata; order UBA10834; family UBA10834; genus COMBO-56-21. The sequence goes on from JAJYIS010000116.1 coordinate 653, forward strand.
CATGTCGTTCCAAGAGGTGGTCCCCGTGGCCTTGTTCATGAGGTACGCGATCCCCTCGAAGACCGACAGGGTGCCGATCAGCGAGAGGTACATGAACAGCCTCGACAGGGTCCCTGGCTTGACGGACACCTTCTTCGTTGCGATGTATATCAGGCTCGACCCGTAGGCCCCGCTCACCATCGTCAGCGCGGTGAGGAAGTACGAGACAAGGGAGATCGTCAGGACATCGTTGACCGTCGGGCTGAAACCCGAGAGCCCGATGAACACCACCGGGATGACGAATATCGGCCCCAGCACGATTGCGTAGAGCACCTTGGCGAAGACCATCGTGGTCATCGAGACAGGCGACAGCGAGAGCGTCCTGGCCGTCCCCTTGACGATCTCGTGCTTGAACGCCTTCGCGAACAGCCCTCCCAGGAAGATAACGGACGACAGGAGGGCCATGCCGTAGGCGTAGCTCAGGAGGTCGTACGACAGCTCCGTGGGAAGCGGCTTGGTCGTCCAGGACATCTGGTTGAGCTTCATTCCCGCCGGGAGCGCAATCACCGTGCTCTCCATGGTGTTCACGTTCCCTGAGTTGTCCCTGACTACCAGGGTGACATCATAAGGCCCGAACTTGTCCGCCGTGAAGCTGGCCCTCACTCCGCTGAGGGTCGCGATGGTGCCGTTGAAGCTCACGTACCACGTATAGCCTGATATCCCCTGGTTGTCCGTGGAACCAGAGGCATCGAGCTGCACCTGGTCCCCGATGTTGACCGAGTTGGGTATGTTCGCGCTCACTTGCGGGGGCTGGTTGTCCCCAGGCAGAGGCATCACATTGAGACCATGCGAGATCTGGTTGATGTTGCCTGAGGCGTCTCGGACGGTGAATGTGAGCTGGTAGTTACCAGCGTTCTGGAACGTATAGCTCGGGGTCGGCCCGTATAGCATCCTTGTTATGCCGTCAGTGAAGCTCCAAGTGTAGTTCACTACGCCGACATTGTCGGTCGATGCCGTTCCGTTGAAGAACACGGTCTCCGTGACATTGATATCAGAGATCGGCGACGCCATCGCGACAGGAGCCTGAGTGTCCGATGTCGCGGGTGCCGTATTGACAGTCGTGAGAGACTCGTTCATGTTGAAGTCGTTGTCCACGACTGTGAGGTGGACCTCATGAGTCCCTACCGCGTAGAACGTGAAGTGCACGACTGCGCCGTATAGATTGATGTCCTGATAGCCGTCGTTCGTGCTCCACTCATAGAACACTATGTGACCGTTATCGGTCGATTGCGACGCGTCGAATGTCAGCTGGGTCCCTGAAGGCGTGTTTGTGCCCGGGGATATCGTCATGCGCGCGACCGGCGGGTTGACTCCGGACCCGATGGGTCCCTTGCCCCCGCCTGTGTTGTTCCCGCCGTTGCCGTTGCCGCCTATGTCCATCTTGACGACCCGCTCGAAGGCGTAGCTGGCGATCGAGAACACGACAGCGAGTATCACGAACGCGACGATGGCGCCGACGAGGCCGTGCTTCGTCGCCGTCCTGATGTCCTTCCCGAAGATGACAAGCGACCGCTTCAGGGCCGCCGTTGGCTTCGTCTTCTTGACCTTGAGCTCGTCGAACCGCTTCTGCTCAGGGGCAGGCTCGACAGGGGCCGGAGGCGGCGGGAGCTCCTCTTCGCTCGGAGGCGCCGGTATGTTCTCCTCGCTCATGCGACCTCACCCCTCGCGATGCGCTCGAAGACCTCTTCCATGCTGCCAGCGGTCCTCATCTCGAAGATGTCGATCCCGGCATCCGTGAGTATCTTGGGTATCTTCGGGGCGTCGGTGCGGTTCTGCAGCACCAGCGAGACGTCCCCCTCTATGAGCCTGATGTTCGCGAGCCTGATCTCCTTCTGCAGCAGGTCGACCGTCATCTGCGGGTCGGACACTTGCAGGATCATCGCGGGAGCGAGGTACCTGTCCTTGAGCTCCTCCACGGTCCCCGTCGCGATGATCTTCCCCTGGTGTATGAACGCGAACCTGTCGATGAGGTGGTCGGCCTCCATGAGGCTGCGCGAGGCGACGAAAACCGTGTTGCCCCCCTTGACGAACTCCTTCAGGTGCGCCCTCATGTTCCTCCGGTGCACGATGTCCATGCCCTCGAACGGCTCGTCGAGAAACATCAGCGGCGCGTCCGACATCAGCACCCTGGCGATGGAGACCCGCTGCTTCTGCACGTCGGAGAGCTTCGCGATCTTCATGTCTATGAATCCCCGGATGTCCGCGAGGTCTGCGGCCTTGTTCAGGGCCTCGAGCCTCTCGGCCTTGGGCAAGAGCATCAGCCTCGCGGACACGTCTAGGAACTTCCGCGGTGTCATCTCGTCATAGAACCTCAAGTCCTCGGGCATGATCGCCACGTTGTCCCTGACCTGGAGCGGGCGCTTCCTCACGTCTATGCCCATGACCTTGGCACTCCCGCTTGTGATGGGCGTTAGCCCGCAGAGTGCCCGGATCAGAGTGGTCTTGCCCGAACCGTCGGGTCCGTAGAATCCGAAGATCTCGCCCCTGTCCACCTTGAGGCTCACATCGTCGAGGGCTTTCGCGGCTCTGTAATCCTTCACGAGGCCAGTCGCTTCAATCAGCGATATCACCGGGCGTTCTACGCCCGTCCGGGTTCTTATAGTGGAAAGGGCCGGATATCACATATGATAATGGAGAACTTCGCCATTTACGAATGTCAGCCAGTATTCGCTGGCGGCGGATCGGCTTCCTGCCTACGCCTTAATGCCTAGCTTGTCCAGGGTGTCCTTCGTGGGGACCCCTTCCGGCGTCCAGCCCCAGATGCGGTAGTACTCCTCGAGCTCCCTGTCGAAATCCGCCTTGTTCACGACCGCCCCCTTGGACGGGCCGTCGTGTATCGGGGTGGTGAACAGCCGCTCAGGCAGGGTGTCCTCGCTCTTGCCGATCCCCTCCCTGAGGTTGAAAAGGCGCTCGATGTTCCACACTCTCGCCCCCACCCGCTTGAGCTCCTCGAGCGTGTACCCGTGGCCCGTGGCCGCGTTCACGAGGATGAGCATGTTGTCCCACGAGTTCGCGAAGGCGTTCCTGGCGCCGAACTTGCACAGAATCATGCAGTCGTAGACCGTGAACAGTTCCTGCAGGTCCTTCAGGGGCTGGGCCTTCCCCTTGACCGTGAACCTGTCCAGGACCCCCTGGAACAGCTCGGGCACGTACATGGTCGCCCTGAGATGGCACGCGCCCCTGGTGGAGGTGGCGAACGCCAGGCCCATGCCCTGGATGCCCCTGGGGTCGTACCCTGGGAACTCCATGCCCTTGACGTTCATCGCGAACTTGGCCGCGCCCGGCCCGTGCTTCGCGGCGAGCCTCCTCGAGCCCTCGCCAATCTCCTTCCCGAACCCCTCGCCCCTGCCGGTGAGCTCGACGAGCTTGACGACCGTCCTGTGGTCGCCCCAGGCCAGCTTCAGGCCGCCAGTGTCCTTCTCTGTGATGATGCCCTCCTCGAAGAGCTCGATCGCGCATGCGATCGTGTCGGCGCATGAGATCGTGTCGATCCCGTACTTGTTGCAGATGTTGTTCGCCATTATGATCGATTCGAGGTTGGCGTTCCCCAGGTTCGAGCCGAACATGGCGAGCGTCTCATACTCCGGGCCCTCGGTCTCGCACTGGTAGTCCACGCTCGCCTTCGTCTCGTTCCCGCAGTGGAGGGGGCATCGCGCGCACGCGGTGTCCTTGATCTTGTGCCCGTTCACGACCGCGTCCCCGCCAATCTTCTCGTACTCGGGGAAGTACCCCGTCTGGAAGTTGCGCGTGGGTATGGTCCCGGCCTTGCCGGTGATGCCCACGACCATCGAGGTCCCGTACTTCGCGAACGCCTGCGCCTTCTCCTTGACCGTCGCGGTCGCCGTCTTGAATGTCTCCCTTAGCTTCTCGGGGTCCGCCATGGGCACCTGGCCCGTCCCGTGAACGACAATTGCCTTGAGCTTCTTGGACCCCATGACCCCGCCGACCCCGCCCCTGCCGGCGGCCCTGTGCCTGTCGTTCATGATGGCAGCGTACCTCACGAGCCTCTCCCCGCCAGGACCGATCACGGTCGCCTTGGCCTTCTCGTGCTTCTTCTCCAGGATCTCGGTCGTCTCGAAGACGTCCTTCCCCCAAAGGTCGGAGGCGTCCCTGAGCTCCGGCCCGGCGTCGGTCAGGAGCAGGTAGACCGGCTTCGGAGAGCTGCCCTTGAAGACGATGCCGTCGTAGCCCGTCTTCCTGAACATCGGCCCCCAGTGGCCTCCTGAGTGCGCCGAGAGTATCGCCCCGGTCAGCGGGGACTTCGTCGTCACATTGTAGAACGCCGTGAACGACCCGAGCGTGCCGGTGTACGGGCCGGCCATGATTATCAGGCGGTTGTCCGGATGGAACGGGTCGATCCCGGGCGGGTTCTCCTCATAGAGCATCTTCGCGGCGATTCCCCGGCCACCCATCAGCGCGGCTTCGTCCTCCTTGGATATCTCCTGGTCAGCGAACCTGCCGCTGGTCAGGTCGACTCTGAGCACCTTCATGTGGCGGATCCCCTTTCGACGTCACCGAAAGAATTGCAGCACGATATAAAA
>JAJYIS010000117.1 GCA_021789945.1 Thermoplasmata archaeon
GCCGAGGTCGAGGTGTCGGTCGGCCATCCTTCCCTGGACAAGCTGGTCGAGGCGTGCAGGCCCCATTCCTTCGGGGCGAAGATGACCGGCGCGGGCGGAGGGGGCAGCATGATCGCCCTCACCGACGAGTGCGAACAGGTTTCGAAGGCCATCGTGGCAGCGGGTGGGACGCCAATAGTCGTCGAGGTAGGATGCGAGGGCGTCAGGGTCGAGAGGTGAGCGAATCATTCATGTCGACAGTGGGGGCTGGGCACTGCGAGAGGGGAGCGTGACATTATCGTAGAAAGGATCCCGCAACACAGGCACTGCAAGGAGTGCGACAAGGCCATTCCTCTGAAGGACAAGTTCTGCGACGAGAAGTGCGAGAAGGAGTGGAAGGACAAGATGCTGGCGAAGAGGCGACAGCTGCTCTACTTCTACATGGCAATGGTGGCGATACTCGTGTTCGCCGTCATACTCGGGCTGATGGGGAGGATCTGATTGAGGGTCGCGGTCGGCGGCACGTTCAACGTGATCCACAAGGGACACGAGCTCCTCTTCGAGACCGCATTCACGGTCGGAGACGAGGTCGAGGTCGGCCTGACATCGGACGAGTTCGCGCGGAGCATCAAATCCGTCCTTGTCATTCCCTACTTCCAGCGCAAGGCGAACCTCGCGAAGTTCCTGGAGCGCTACGGACGCCCGTTTAGCATCGTCATGATATCCGACATGAAGGGCACCGCGGCCACCTCCGAGACGCTCGGCGGCATCGTCGTGTCGCCGGAAACGCGCGCCAACGCGGACGAGATAAACGGCCTCAGGCGGAAGAACGGGCTCCGTCCCCTTCGGATATTCGAGATACGCCAGGTGAAGGCGGACGACTCGGGCCTCATCAGCTCGACCAGGATCCTGAAGGGAGAGATAGACAAGGACGGCAGATTGCTTCGGGCAGTGAAGGTCGCGGTCGGCTCGACCAACAAGGTGAAGGTCGACGCGGTCAGGAACATATTCGCCCAGGCGTTCGGGCTCGTGGATGTCGTGAGCGTCGAGCCCAGGCAATCCGTCGAGAAGCAGCCGATGGAGGAGAGGGTGGTCGAAGGGGCCATCGAGCGGGCCAAGTACGCCATCTCCCAGGCGAAGGCGGACTTCGGCGTGGGAGTAGAGGCGGGGCTCTTCTACAACGGGGCGCTGAAGAAGCATCTCGACATCCAGTACTGCGCGATAGTCGATTCCTCAGGACACATGACCGTGGGGCACGGTCCAGGGTTCGAGTATCCTCCGGACGTCATGAAGGCAGTCCTCGAGGGCAAGACTGTCGGGGACACGATGAGCATGCTCACCGGCATAGAGAACATCGGCCACAGGTCGGGCTCGATTGGCTATCTGTCCGACGGGATGATTGACCGCACCTCGCTGACCGAGATATCGATCCTGATGGCCATGATCCCGAGGATACGCCCGGAACTGTACGAGCCCGCGAGCGGCTGATCAGCCCTGTGCTTCCGCCGCGACGGATTCCAGATACTCGGTGAGGGTGCCGCAGTTGCCCTTGCCCACGCACCCGAACCTCGCGTACTTCCTGCAGTAGTCCCCGGTCTCCTCGTGATGCTCGCATCTCCGCGATTCCTTGTAGTAGGTGCACTGCTTCATGATGCAGGCATAGCCGGCGTACTTGCCCGTGCAGAGGCTGTCCTTGGTCTGGAAAGTGCAGTGCATGAGATTATCCCTCGGACTCTTCCTCGGACAGTCTCTCCAGGCGCTCGAGATGGATGTTCAGCTGCTTCTGATAGGACTCCGGGGTGACGCAGTGCTCCCTCCCCGGGCAGAAGAACCGGTTGTACTTCTCGCAGTACAGCCCAAGCCACTTCTCGAGCCCGCACTCCTCCGAGGTCTTGCTGTGCCTCTGCTTCATCAGAATGTTCATTCCGGAGAACTCGCACTTCTCATGGCCTATGCAGTCGAGGCTGTCGACTTGCTTGTTCGCACAGGCTCCGCTGAGATAGCTGTACCTGCACTTCGATCCCATCCCGTCATCCCATGCTCTTGCGAGCACAATAGCATGCGCGTGCGCGCACATAAACGTTTAGAGAATGTCGACTTTTCGCGGCGCGGAGCGCCCGTCGCGCTGTTCACCCCATCATAGGGCCCGTCCGCAGGAAAGGCTTACGGCAGGGTTAGGCGTTACGGGCCACGCGGGGAACATGAGCACTAGGTCGAAGTACATGATGCTGGTGCTCGCATCCGCATTGGTCGTGGCGTTCGAATCGGTGTCGGTCGAGGGCGCGCTGAACATCGCCGACATCAACATCCTCCTCGTGACGACCGTTCCCGTGCTCATCGGGGGAATAATCCTCATTCTCGCGTCGCCCGTCAAGTCGGTCCGCTTCGTCAGGTCCCTTGGAAGGAGGGGATTGTTCGGCCTGACGGCGATGTGCATCCTAGGAGCGTTGGGCACCTTCCTGTGGTTCGACGCGGTGGGGAGGATCGGAGCGAGCAAGGAAGCGATTCTCGGCGGGGGCTCGACGGAGGTCCTGCTGATAGTCATTCTTTCCGCGCTGTTCCTGAGCGAGAGGCTGACGAGGATCGAGGCTCTCGGAAGCGGCCTCGTCTTGGCTGGCGTGTTCCTCGTCCTTTCGAACACGGACTCCCTTTCCCTCAGCGTGGGTCTCGGGGAGGCGGAGGCCATGCTCAGCTCGGTATTCTTCGCCGGGTCGGTAGTCGTGACGACATACCTGCTCTGGAGCCATGACCTCACGGCCCTTTCCGGCTTCCAACTGCTGTACACTGGCTCGCTCCTCTCGATCGGCGCGCTGATGGTCGGCATCGGGAGACTGCCCGACATCATAGGCGTGGTCGTCCTGGTCTCTATCGGGGTGTTCCCGGCGGCCGGGCTATGGATGTACAATGCCGGCCTGCCGAAGATTGGCGCGTCGTTGACCTCGGTCCTGTTCGCCCTCTCAGGGGTGATCACAGTCGGGGTCCAGCTAGTCATTCTGGTGATCTTCCCGAGCGCCAGCATGCGCCTCCCCCAAAGCGTCCCGCTTGCGGTGATGGGAGGGGCTGTCGCGTTCGCGGGGGTCTACCTGCTCAACATGAAGGCCAGGCCCGAGCCGTCGGCTGATGGAAAAGGCGCTGAGGGGGAGATTCTAGGCCGGTAGCTACTAGTACAGTGAAACGATTATTATTCGGGCTCTCACATTCTTTTGATATGTCCTCAATTTAATGCCAGTGACAAACTCTAGAAAGACGTTCTCTACTGGCAGAATATGGACTCGAGAGGACTCGGGCCGAGCATTGCCGAGTGTCTCCGAGGCTTGAGCATCCCTTGTCGGCACGGAGAAACAGCAAAGAAGGTTCAGGAGGCATAGCTGTTCCGAGCTCAAGGCGAGAACGAACCAAGAAACCGGGCAAGACTGTAAACGACGCATCTCTGACGGGCTCGTCTCCTGCAAAGAAACTCTCGGATCCCTTCGAGCCCCTCAACAATGTGGGAAGCTCAGCACTTATAATCCGCCATCATTACTGCTGCGGCTCGTTCCCTTGAGATAGGCGCACGATCGGCGCGGGGAACGTCTCTTATCAGATTGTCCGCGTTTGAACGGAGAGGGCGTACTGGAACGCCTTTGACGAGTTGTTCGCAGTTAGCCTCGAAGTCGGAGACTCCCCTAATCCATTGACATGCACTTAAGCGCTCATTTCGCAGTCAGTAGGACTGGTGCCATCATCTTGATGAACCACCATATGATAGTCCATAGTCGTCTTCTTGACCGTGAGAATCATACGTTTGAATTCCTGCACTAGAAGAAAAGTATCAGGAAGATGGAGAGACTAACGTTGATTCCGTTCACATACCAAGGCAAAGAGGTTGCGTGTCATCCTCGCAGGAAATTTGTTTCTAGCGATTGAGTCCGTAGTGAGTTCAAGCCCCGTCGAATGTGTTCTAGGTATTCCGTGGACGGATTCGTCTCGTTCTGCTTGAGACGGACCCAACGTGGCCAGGACTGGCGCGAAGCCAAGATTGGTCGATATAATTCATGAGCAGGAAGACAAGGCCAGCCGGAGAAGACCTCTTCATCCTTTCTTGTTGCGAACCGAACCATGGCATCTAAGAATCCATCTCTCTAGCACCTACATGATGCAGTCGAGGTCGAACTTTCCGCAAGGCTTGTCGGCCCCGCGGCGTACTCGGCCTTCAGCTTTCCGTCTGTATAGACAGTGCCCCGAAGGGAATGTAGGTCGCGACGCAAAGAAGCCTTGCTGCCTTTGATGATTACGACCTGAGGCCGCAGGAGCGGTATACCAGCAAGGGTATCTTGCACAACATTCGCCTTCTGTTGACGAGGATGACACAATCGACTGTAAGATGCAGCTAGTGCATAAGGCCAAAGATCTTGTGCGAGCGGCAAGGATAGACAAGCGTTTACCATCGACTGCCATCACTGTTTGGACAGAGCGCGTGTTAGAAAAGCAGAAAGTTTGTTCACGTCGGCCAGGCTGAAAGTCGCGACGTATGGCTCAACAGGCCGGATTGTAAACTGAATAGTCATCCGCGCAGCGCTACCATTCGACTCGACAATGACAAGTCCGAAGTCCTCCATTTCGCCCGTCCGCAGCTTATCGCTCCAGTGAAACTCAGCCTCACCAATCCGCTGCCACAGATGGTCTTCCTCTGGGGATATGGACGACGCTTCTCGGATGAGCGTTACGAGCCGTCTCGTGTTTTCATTGTTTAGCGCGATCTCGCAATCCCCTGTACCTCGCACCATTCGGCCTTCGACATCCAAAATCAAGAAGAGACTCGTCATCTTCATCTCAGGAAATCGGGTGATGCCAACCCAGGCTCTTGTGTCCAACCCAAGATCGCCAAAGTAAAAGGCTCCTATCGATTGCCTTGACATATGCTACAACCCCAGATAACCTTCGAACCAGCTAATAAGGGAATCAATGTCATGATTTTTAACCCTACTCATGTTCCCGACGCGCGCTACAATCTAAATTCCGTTGAGCCGTCTTGCAGCTCCCTGCTCATTGCCTTGAATATGTCAGAAGCGCAAGAGGTCGGTTCTAGGTTCTTGGGTCTATCTGCGGATAAGGCCTGACTCTTGATTCGACCATTTCACGTCCTCTGACTTTCTCAGAGTCCTTTGCGTGTTTGAGCCACAGAGAGCCCGTTCGTTTGCATGCTTGGAAGAGAGGACTCGGACCGAGCATTGCCGAGTGTTTCCGAGTTCTGAGCATCCCTTG
>JAJYIS010000118.1 GCA_021789945.1 Thermoplasmata archaeon
ACTACTCGTTGCCCGGGAACGCTGCCGGCGAGATGCAGGCGCACGGCGGCACCGGCGAGTGGGTGCTCGGACACGGATACCCGTCGACGCTGTACAGCACGACCTACTACGATCCGGCCACGAAGACGATCACGATCCCGGCCGGTTCGACATGGGCGTTGAACCCGAACCCGGGCTACCCGTCGATCTCCGAGTCCGGGTCCCCGCTGTTCTACTTCGACCTGTCGCCCGTGAGCCACTACAGCCTGAGCATCGCCGAGCCCGGACCGTACACCTACGGCCAGACATACACGCTTGTGGTCACACCGACGAACCTGACCAACGGGCCGACCTACTGCAACCAGACAGTGCAGCTTCCTGCGGTCGCTGGCGTGACCTACGGCGCGTCGACGCACACGTTCGCGTGGAACGAGACGAGCTGGAACACGACCGTGAAGTTCGTCGCGCCCGGGGCGTACAACCTCGTCTCGCAGGACGCGTACTTCTACCTGGACATCGTCGACTCGTACACGTTCAACGTGGCGTACAACCTGAACCTGGTAGCGGGCTGGAACCTCGTGACCGTGCCTCCGATCGGCTACGGCTACAAGGCGAGCACCTTGGGCCTCGCGAACGGCGACCTGGTGAGCGGGTTCAACCCGGCCACGGGAACGTACACGCAGAACTTCGTGGTGGGCTCGTCGCCTCCGTTCATGGACTTCTCGATAGCCCCGAGCACGGGCTACTGGATCCACACGAACGGACCCGAGTTGCTGCACCTGTACGGATCGATCTCGGCGACGCCTTTGTCGAGGACCTTGAACTTCCCGTCGGGTTCCGGATGGGCCATAATCGGCTTCAACACGGTGAACGCGACCTGGAAGGCGAGCATGATCCCCAGCTGGTACACTGGCGCGGCGATCACGATGGTCGCAAAGTACAACGCGGTCGGCGGAACCTACTCGACGTACATCAAGGGTGTCCCGCCGACGGACTTCACCTTGCCTGTGGGCCAGGCGTATTGGGTGTACTGCACGACGAACGGGACGCTGACGTATACCCCGTAGCGATGGCCGTCGACCGCCGCGGAGCAGACCGCGGCGGCTGGAAACCCCTTAACGATCCTTATTTTTCAGAATCAGACGCTCTGTCTCACCCTGTCGAGGGCGATCACTGGCTCCGGCGCCTCGACCTGTTCGGGCTCCGGCTCCGGCGCGGCCGAGAGGTCCTTTGACGACCGCGCGATCATGTCGAGCTGGAGATGCGTGAAGAGGTAGTCTAGGTTCCTGTCGATGTCCCTGATGTACCTGCACGAGGCCGGGCTCTCGATCATCTTCGTCAGGAGGCCGTCGATCCTGTTCGAGGCCCTCGAGCCTGGCCTCATGACCCCTCCGCTCAGGCTGAAGACGTCGATGCTCGGTCGCGCCTCATCGAGCCCGCTCTCAGGGAGTTGATCCTCGCTCCATCTGGACACATCTGGCTCGCTAACTCTGGTGCTCTTCTCCAATTCCCATCCCATCCCTGCCGCGACGATATGTATATGTTGAATCGTATATATATATTTCCGAATCGGGCACTTCCGCGCGCTCCCCTGCCCGCGGAGCGCGAAATCGCACGGAGACGTTCTGCTCGTGTCGCTTCCGACCGTGCCTGCCATCGGTGCCCGTGCTCGTGCTCAGGCGAACGCCTCTTCCACGATCTCCTCGGAGCTCCCCATCTCCTCGAGCTCCCCGGTTATCTCGAGCAGCTCGAGCTCGACGGAGGCGTTGATGTACTCCAGCTCGTCCCTGAGCTCGTCGGAATCGATGATCTCCGGTTCCTCGTCGAGCTCGAACCTCAGCCTCTCGAGGCGGACCCTGTTGTCCGCGATCTTCATCAGCATCCTGAGGTCCTCATGGTCGCCCTCGGCCTCCTTCAGGACCCTCGACCTCGTCATCATGACACCTTGGCTATCCCATCGCCCAGCCAGTGCGAGCGGCACAGCTAACTTCCTGTTCAATGCTGCATCCCATCCCATCGTATGACGATTGTCTGACAATATCTACTTCATCGTATATATATATTGCTGAGGCCGGCCTCACCTGATTGGCGGGCCCGCTATCTGGTTGGCCCTTCTCTCGAGGTCGGCTATCTTCCTCTGCAGGATGCGGATCTTCGCGTCGTGCTTGGCGACCTGCTCCCTCAGCCTCGCCGCCTTCGCCCTGAACTTCGCGGCCTTCGCGAGCTTCTTGGCCGACACCTGATGCTCATTGACCTTGGCGGTGTACCTCTTCGCCTGCCTCATCGATGACATGCTATCGCAATACGTTGGTAGTGGATTCCTGGGTTATGAAAGCTTCCCATAAGCCCTCGCGCGCTGGTCCGTCTGAAAACTGAATATATCCGATGCGGATGCCCGACCGGATGAAGGCGTACGTCGAGGCGTATGGCTGCGCATTGAACTTCGGCGAGTCGAGGGAGATCGAGGACCTCCTGGCCGACAACGGCTGGGACATAGTGCATGAGCCCGAGGGCGCAGATCTCGCCGTGCTGGTGACATGCGTGGTCATCGAGACGACGGAGCGCGAGATGCTCAAGCGGGTCAAGCAGCTCTCGGGGTCGAAGCGACTCGTCATCACCGGGTGCATGGCAACTGCTTGCCGCGATAAGACGGAGAGACTTGCGCCGAACGCGCTGTTCATGCCTCCGGGCGACCCGGGCTCTCTCGCAGGGATAGTGGATGGCATCGAACTGGTCCCGAAGGGCGCGGGGCTGAGACGGGATTCGTTCAGCATCGTTCCCATCGCGACTGGATGCATGGGGTCGTGTTCGTACTGCATCACGAGGCTGGCCAGGGGCGAGCTGAGGAGCCGGACCGAGGCCAGCGTCGTCGAGGCGATCCGCAAGGCCTCGGCGGACGGCCCGAGGGAGATCCAGCTGACTGCGCAGGACACTGCGGCGTACGGAGCCGACATCGGGACCGACCTCCCGAGGCTCGTGTCCAGGATATGCGCCCTGCCCTCGGACTTCCGGCTTCGCGTTGGCATGATGAACCCGAAGAGCGCGAAGCCTCTCGTGGAAGGGCTCGCGGAGATGTACTTGGAAACGAAGGTATTCAAGTTCCTCCACCTGCCCGTTCAGAGCGCGAGCGACCGCCTGCTGGAACACATGGAGCGCGGATACTCCTTGGCGGACTACGAGTTCGTGGTGGGAGCGATCCAGAAGAAGGTCCCGGACCTGACCCTCTCCACCGACATCATCGTCGGGTACCCGGGGGAGACGGCGGCCGATCACAGGTCCAATCTCAAGTTCATCTCCGAGCTCCAGCCGGACATCGTCAATGTGACAAGGTTCTCGCCGAGGCCGGGCACGAAGGCCTTCAAGGCCGATGGCCCGGTCGTCGGATGGAAGGCGAAGGAGCGGTCCAGGGAGATCACGAGGCTGCGCTTCGAGGTCGCCGCGGCCAAGAACCTGCGTTGGGTCGGGAGACGAGTGAGGGCGCTCTCGACCGAGCACGGGAAGGAGAAGAGCACCATCCTGAGGAGCGACGAGTACAAGCAGATAGTGCTTCCAGAGGTGCTCCCTCTTGGCAAGTTCGTTGAGGTCGAGATCACGGGCGCCACGCCGACGTATCTTGTTGGCAGGAAGGTGGCCCGCTGATGGACAAGAAGACGCCGCTCTACCTGGCGCTCGCGTTCACGATCCTGATCTGGGGCAACTCGTTCGTCCTCGTCAAGGTCGCTATTGACGACGGCGCGTCCCCAATCATGATCGCGATGGCGAGGTTCATCATCGCGTCATCCATCTTCGGGGTCTTCCTGCTGATCAAGCGGCCCAGGCTGCCGGACAGGGCGGACCTGCCCACATTCCTCCTCCTAGCGTTCATCGGCGTCGGCATCTACTACATATTCCAGTACTACGGGGTGGAGTTCGCCGGCCCGTCGATCTCCGCGATCCTCGTCACCCTGCTATGTCCAGTCATCGTGTTCCTCCTGTCCAGGTACAAGCTGGGCGAACGGATCAGCACTCAACAGAAGCTCGGCCTCCTCATCTCCGCAGTCGGCTCGTACTTCGTCATCACGGACGGCAGCCTACAGTTCGTGTCCAACAGGACGGTGATACTGGGCGGGATATTCGGGGTCGTCTGCGCGGTGTTCTGGGCCTGGTATACCTTCGAGGGCAAGAGGCTCATGAGGAAGTACGATCCCATCTCCAGCACGGCCTACATAACGTTGCTGGGGACCGCGATGCTCGCTCCGATCGCGGTCGCCGATTACGGGTTCAGCGGCTCCACGATTGCGTTCCCCCCGAGCTTCCTGCTCGCCGCCGCATATCTTGGCATCCTGTGCACCGTGGGCGGATACGTCCTCTGGTTCAAGGCGCTGACCGGGCTCACGGCCTCGGCGACGGGCGCGACCCTCTACTTCGAGCCGGTGGTGACCGTCGTGTTCGCATACATCATCCTCGGCGATGTCATCGGCTGGTTCGCGGCCATGGGAGGCTTCCTCGTGCTCATAGGCGTCGTGTGGATATCCCGGGGCTAGGGTCCTGCGCTGGATAGCCATGCGCGCGTGGCCTTCTCCGCCAGAAAACCGTTAATATGAGTGGGCAACCATATCGCCACATACCCCAGCGCAGCCCCGTAGTGTAGAGGTCAATCATGCGGGCCTTTGGAGCCTGCGACGGAGGTTCGAATCCTCCCGGGGCTATCTTTTCCTCAGCCAATTGACGAACTTGGCCACGAGCACCAAGAGCAGGACCCAGGAGAGCACGATGAGGAAGAACCCTTCCGCCAGGAAGCCTCCCTGGACGGCGGAGAGAAGGAACATCCCAGTGATGGTCGCGGCGATCCCGAACGCAATCCCCCAGACCGCCATTTCCACATTGATCTTCCACTTCGTATGGCTCACCATTTCTCGAAATGCACGTACTGGTCGTTCGCCAGCCTCTTCCTCCGGACGCCCTCCTCCGCAGGGTAACCCAGGGGCACGATCGCGATGGGCCTCGCGTGAGTAGGAAGCGATAGTGCGGTGCTTGCGAGCTTCTCGTCGAACGCGCCCACCCAGACGGTCCCGATGCCCTTGCTCTGGAGGAAGAGCATGATGTTCTCGATCGCTGTGGATACGTCCTGGATGCAGTAGAGCGTCCGGCCCCGCTCCTGGTAGTGCTTGATCCTCTCGAGGTTCGCGCACCCTACTATGACCACAGGGGCGGTCCTG
>JAJYIS010000020.1 GCA_021789945.1 Thermoplasmata archaeon
ACTCGCACCTGAACTCGGTGCCCATTCGGGAATCTTGTATCCTCCCACATATCGGGCACTTTCTGCTGCTGTATCGGGGATCCACCTTGATGACGGGGATCCCCCTCCACTCCGCCTTGTACTCGATTATCTGGTGGAGCTTCCTTCTCGGCCACATGCTCAGGCGGTTGTTCATGGCCTTGTCGTAGCTCTTCTTGCGCCTGATGCCTCTCAGGTCCTCGAGCACGATGGCCGACTTCTCGCTCTCCGCGAACCTAATGACAGCGTTCGCGACCTGATGCATCCGGTAGGAGACCCTGTCGTGCTCCCTCTTCCCCTCCCGCTTGCACAGACGCCTGTTCAAGCGTCTGTCGTGGGCCTTCTTCTTCTGGAGCCTCCTCCGCCAGTCGTGGTGGCGTTGCTGGATAGTTGCGGCATCGTTAAAGGACGCCTTCACAGTAATCTCAGAACCGCCACGGGCGATCCCCTCGACGAAGACTCCATCCAGGCTGCGCTCGTTCGTGTCGAGGGCTACGATGGAAGAGACCTCGATATTCCTTCTGCTTTCCCTCCTGAAGGCCACGATGACCCGGTCGGAAAAGAGCGTCAGGGAGCCGAGCGACAGACTGAGGTCATCGAGGTACCTGCGATGGTACCGGCTGACGACGAGCTTGAGCTCGACATGGCGGCCGGCCCTAATGGGGAGATCGATAACCCCTTTCGCGCGGTCGAGCTTGTACGCCTGGTTCTCGGCCTTCATCATCAGGCGCCTGACGAACGGTGCTCTGGCAACTCGGCCTTTTCGCAGGCGGGTCCTGTGGTTCTTCAGGACCGATGCAGCGACTTCGAATGAGGATACGAGGTGCTGTGCGTACATTCTGGGATGCTCCTCCCGGAACGCCCAGTAGACGAGCTTCGTTATCCCATTCCGAGATGTGATCCTGCAGGTGATCCCGGCCCTTATGGCCTCGTTCACCGCCAGCCTGAAGTCCTCGAGCAGGAACCTCGCCTCCGGAGGGAGCTCGGAGGCCAGGCGAAAGACCACGCCCCGGACCAGCATCCATTGCCCAGTGGCGGCCAGATACCTGCTGGCATCGACTACATGTAGCGGTGGTCGAAGGCACCAGGAGGGGCGGCTAGGCCTCACCGCCCGACTTTTGACAGAACGCGGCATCGCAAAGATATATCTCTTTCTCCAGTCTGTCTGTGCTAGCATGCGAGCGTCGGCGGAGGCCTGAACCCGTGGGATCCGGGCGAGAGTCTGCCATTCTCTCCACCGTGCTGCTGTCCGCCGTGCTCGCGTTCTCGTCGATGCCCGCCGGAGCTGTCACGCCTGCGAACGGCGCCTACTGGACCTACGATATGACCGCCTCGCTCGAGGTGCTGGGGTTCGTCGCGAACGTCTCTGGAAGCGTCACGTACTCGTTCGAGGGCCAGCACGCCCTCTCATTCTCAGGGTCGGAGTACATTGTCAACATCATGAGGATGAGCGGTTCGTTGGCTGGTACGGTCCGGCTGACCGGGCAGGTGAACGCGAGCGCGAGCTTCGCGGTGGAAGGCGTCCAGTACGAGGACAGCGCGAGCGCCGGGGTCATAGAAAGGAACATCACATTCATAGGATCGGTCACGTTCCCGGCCGGCGCGGTCTCGTTGACGAACAGCTTCTCGGACACGGAGGTCGTGTTGACTGTCCCCCCCGCGATTTCGGGGTTCGATCCGTCCGACATAAGCCTTGGAGATTCCTGGACCAGGGCGGTCTCGGAGACGCGCACGCATGCGATCTCGCAGGACCAGTTGCCGTTGAACCACTCGGTGTCCTGGCATACGGCCACATACGCCGTCCAAGTCGCGGCCGCAGCCGGCGAGGTGGATGCCCCAGCGGGGTCCTTCAGCGCCGTCCTGGTGACGGCGTCTGATGACGCCAACGAGACTCAGCAGCTTTGGTGGTCCTCCGAGGCGAACTGCTTCGTGAAGCAGCTGGAGTTCGAGAACGGCTCTTCGAGCCCAGCACTCTCGCTCGAGCTGTCGAGCTTCGGCTCCGGCCGTGTCAGTGTCAGCCTGCTTGTCCCGATTGCGGGTCTCTCGATGCTCGCAATCGCGGTCATCGTCCTCGTCATCGAGGTCATGCGCCGGCGGGGTCAGGCGGCCCAGGCGCCTCCCAAGGAGGCTCCGCCGCCCCAGGCCAGCCCGGATGCCGGCACGGGTCAGCACGACCCCAAGAGGTGATGTCATGCAGAGAGAGAAGCGAAAGGTATCGGATTCGATGACGACTGTGGCGCGTGTGATGATGCCCCAGGACGCGAACATCTCGGGCAACGTGTTCGGCGGTTCCGTCCTGAAGATGGTCGACGAGGTCGCGTACGTCGCGGCTACCAGGCACGCGAGGTGCAACGTCGTGACGGCCTCGGTGGACAGGATGGATTTCCTGTCCCCCGTCCGCGTGGGCGACCTCGTGAGGCTGAGGGCCAACGTGAACGCCGCATGGCATTCGTCGATGGAGGTCGGAGTCAGGATCGAGGCCGAGGATCCCCGGACCGGCGAGGTAAGGCACACGGGCTCGTCGTACCTCACGCTGGTGGCGCTCGGCCCTGACGGGAAGCCGACGGCCGTTCCCGAGCTTCTGCTTGAGACCGAGGAGGACATGCGCAGGAACAGGGAGGCCATGCGCAGGCGCGCTCGCAGGCTCGAGGAGAAGGCGGTCGAGAGGTTCCACGGAAAGCGCAAGTCCCGGCGACATCCGCGAGGGCCGAAGGGTTCATAAATCTATACACCCGGGCCCGCTTCCATTTTTATACGTGTATTCTCTCTCCCCTGCCAGGAGGTCCAATTTGGCTAGGGCGGTCTGGGACCCGCTGACGAGGGAGCAGGAGGATGCGGTCCATTCGGAGTCCGTGAGGATACTGGAAGAGGTTGGGATCAAGGTCACGAGCCCGCGGGTGCTGTCGATGCTCGCTGAGAGCGGGGCCGAGGTCGATGCTAAGGCCCAGCTCGCGAAGGTCCCCGAGCGGATGGTCAAGGATGCCCTTGCCGCAGCGCCGAAGGAGTTCAAGATGTGCGCCCGGGACAAGGTCCACGACCTTTCCCTTCCGGCGTCGGACCACGTCCAGGGCTGCAACGATGGCCAGCCGACCGAGGTCTGGGACTTCGCGAAGCAGAGCAAGCGCAAGGCGATGGCGAGCGACCTGGTCGACCTCACCATCGTCTGCGACGCCATGCCCGAGGTAGACCTCTACTGGCCAGAGGTTGTGGCGAACGACATCCCGCCCGAGGCCTCGAACCTTCACGAGTTCGTCGCGTCCATGTTCTTCACGGGGAAGCACATCCAGCACGGAGCCGGGAGCGCTAGGGATGCCCGGTACCTCATCCGCGTCGCCGCCGCGGTCGCCGGCTCGGAGAAGGAGCTCTCTAGGCGGCCAATCGCTTCGATAACCCATACTCCAATCACGCCCCTGAGGTACGAGGAAGGGGATATCGAGGCGGTGGTCGAGTTCGCCCGGGCGGGCCTGCCGGTCGTCCACCTCTCGATGGCGATCTCCGGCTCGGTCTGCCCTGTCACCCTTGCGGGCACGATAGCCCTCGTGAACGCGGAGAACCTCGGGGGCGTCGTGATATCGGAGACCGCCGCGCGCGGCGCGCCCGTGTTGTACAGCTCTGAGAGCGGGCCGATGGACATGCGGACGGGCGTGTTCCTTTCGGGGTCGACCGAGGGCGCGCTGATAAACTCCGCCGGGTGCCAGATGGCCCGAAGGTACGGGCTGCCGTCCCAGGTCGGAGGAACGGCCGCGTCCGGCTCGAGGCCGGGGTTCGAGGTCGGCTATCAGAAGGCCATCAGCGGGCTCCTCCCCGTGATGGCAGGAGCGGACCAGGTCGTCGGGATCGGCGGGTTCGACCGGTCGGGATGCGAGTCCGCGGAGCAGATAGTGATGGACTGCGAGCTCTGGAGGAACATCATCCGGGCATGGCGCGGGATCAAGGTCGACGAATCCACGCTCGGGTTCGACGCGATCGCTCGTGTCGGCCCGGGCGGATACTTCATGAAGGACATCCACACGCTCAGGCACTTCAAGAGCGAGATCATGCTTCCGAGGATCGCGATGAGGTCCGGCGGCCCTGCGGATGCGCATGAGCCGATCGCGCTCGCTGCCAGGGAGGAGGTCGTGCGGATACTGAAGGAGCACCGTCCGCCAGAGCTCGACAAGGCCGTCCGCGAGCGGGTGAAGGAGATCCTGGCGGAATCGGATACGGAGCTCCACGGCAGCAGGATACCGGCCAAGTACCTGGACAGGCGCGTTTGAGGGCTAGCGCTTCAGGAGGTACTCGTGCGCGCTCAGGGCGGCCTTCGCGCCCTCGCCCGCCGCGACGACTATCTGCTTCTCGTGGACCATCGTCACGTCCCCCGCGGCGAACAGCCCGGGGACCTTCGTGAGGCAGTTCTGGTCGACGACGATCTCCCCGTACTGGTCCAGCTCCACCATGCCCTTCAGGAACGCCGTGTTGGGGGAGAGGCCGATCTCGACGAACACTCCCTGCACCCCGAGGACCTCCTCGGCGCCGGAGGCCTTCTCCCTGATCCTGAGCCCCTCGACCTTGTCCTTGCCCAGGACCTCCAGGATCTCGAACCCGATCCGCTTCTCGAGGTTTGGCGTCCCCTCAGCCTTCTCCACGACGACCGCGTCAGCCCGCCACGGGCTCCTGGACACGAGATACACCTTGCCCGCGACCTGCCCCATATCGATGGCCGCCTGGAGCGCGGAGTTGCCTCCTCCGGCGATGGCGACATCGAGCTTGGAGAAAAGCGGGCCGTCGCACGTCGCGCAGTATGACAGGCCCTTTCCTATGTACTTCCGCTCGTTCGGAATCCCCAGCTCCTTCGGCCTCTTCCCCGATGCGACGATCACCGTCCTCGCTCGCAGGACCCTCTCACCCGAGGTCCTCACTGCGAACAGGTCCTGCTCCCGGGAGATGTCGACCACCTCGTCCATGACGATCGGGACCGGGAACTGGCGCACCTGCTCCTCGAACTTCGACGTGAGCTCTCGGCCGGTTATGTACTGGTATCCCATGTAGTTCTCGATGCCTAGCGTCCACGACATCTGCCCGCCGAGATCCGTCGTGACGATGGCGATCGAACGCTTCTTCCTTGAGAGATAGACTGCCGCGGTCATGCCCGCCGGGCCAGCACCGATGATGATGGTGTCGACAACGCCTTCCACCTCGGCCGGAGCGTCGAGCGTGAACATCGAGCCAAAGGACGGCTATCCGTTCTTATTACACTTGTCCAGAACTGGGTCGGAGGGCTGCTGCCCCCCTGCAGACCTCCAAAAGGTTGATACTGGTCTTGTTGAATCCCCCACGCCGGGCATCATCATGGAGACCTTTCGAGGCGCGTACCGGAGATCGCTCGACCGTGGCGCGAGAGCGGCGATCGAGGAAATCTTGGCGGTGAGGAAAGGAGAACGCGTGATCATCATCACGAATCCCGAGAGGGAGAGGAGGGAGATATCGATGGCCCTCTACGGCGCGGCCATCGCGAGAGGCGCCGAGACGACCCTCATGTTCCAGCGGGAGAAGGGGCAGTTCGACTTCGCCGACGAGGCGGTGATCAAGGCGTTCGGCTCGGCCCCGGACGTCGTCATCTCGATCAGCTCCGACCGCCTGGGGAAGGACAAGTTCGGGCTGCAGCACGGGTACAAGGGCACAAAGCGCCGGTACGACCACGTGTTCGACACCCTCTACGAGGAGGGCAAGATGCGCGCTTTCTGGTCCCCCGGGATCACCCTAGACATGTTCTCCCGGACCGTCGCGATAGACTACAGGGTGCTCAGGTCGGACGCCGCCAGGATATGCAGGATAATGTCGTCGAGCGAGAAGGTGAGGGTGACAGCGCCAGGAGGGACCGATGTGGTCATCGGGACCAAGGGGCGCAGGTGCAGGGCGGACGACGGCAACTTCACGAAGCCTGGCCTGGCAGGGAACGTACCCTCGGGCGAGGTGTTCGTTTCCCCCGTCGTCGGGACCATGAACGGAACGATAGCCTTCGACGGCTCCATCGTGCTGAACGTCGGCGAGATAGTGATCAAGAGGCCGATCCTCGCGCGGGTCAAAGATGGCCTTGTGACTGACATCGCCGGAGGGGCCGAGGCCGACAAGCTCAGGGAGTCGGTCCTCGAGGGAGAGGCGAAGGCCCGCAAGATGGGCCGGTCAGGCCAGATCAAGGCCGCGCTGGCGGAGAAGTACGCCAAGAACGCCTGGTCCATAGGTGAGTTGGGCATAGGGCTGAACAGGAAGGCGAAGATCGTCGCGAACATGCTCGAGGACGAGAAGGTGTACGGTACCTGCCATTTCGCCGTGGGCTCGAACTACGACGGCGACGCCGAGGCCATGATACATCTGGACGGCCTCGTCAGGTTCCCGACCATCACCGCGATCGGGAAGGACGGAAGAGAGACCCAGTTCATGACCCGCGGAAGGCTAGCCTGGGACTGAACCGCGCCCGCGGGACCCGTACCCTAAGGCTTTATCGCCCGACCGCTCTCACGGTCACGGATGGTGAGGACTGTCAGGGTGGGCTCGGCCGACGACGACAGGTACGATCGCTCGAAGAGGCTCGGCTGGTTCGACCTCGACAGGGTCTCTGGAGCCAGGGTCCTTCTGGTCGGCGCGGGGGCGCTCGGCAACGAGGTCGCGAAGGACCTCGCGCTGTCAGGGTTCCGCAAGGTCACGATCGTCGACATGGACCACGTGGTGGGCTCGAACCTCAGCCGATGCCTGTTCTTCAGCCAGGCCGACGCGGCCAAGCGAAGGGCGAAGGCCGAAGCCGTCGCCGAGGGCATGCTGCGCCTCAACCGCGATTGCAGGCCGGAGCCGATCGTAGGAAGAGTCGAGGAGATGCCGCCGGAGCTGATCAGGCGGTTCGATATCGTCCTCGGCTGCCTGGACAGCATAGACGCCAGGCTCTACGTGAACGCGCTCGCGTATCCCGCTCGGAAGGTATACATCGACGGCGGAATGGAGGGAATGGTCGGCAAGGTGATGGTCTCGAAGCCTCCGGACGGCGCGTGCCTGCAGTGCGGGATGAACAGGACCCACGGCAAGATAGCGAGCCTGCGGTTCAGCTGCACGGGCAAGGATGTCGTCTTCCACGAGCCGAGGCTCGCCGCGGAGATAACGACGACCAGCGTCGTCTCCGCCGTGATGGTGAGGGAGGCGCTCAAGGTCGTCTCGGGCCATCCCGAGATGCTCCTGGACAACGCATTCTACTACGACGGCCAGCGGAACGTCTCCGAGGAGCTGGAGATAGATCTTGACCCGGGATGTCCCCTGCATGCCGGCAGGTCCTGAGACGGAAGGGACGTGAAGGCCTTCTGAGAGCGCGGGGACGCCTACTGGCCTGGGGTCGCCGGGGACGCCGCGATGACCTTGGCGGCGAACTCCGCGCCCGGGACCGAGCTGGTGATTCTCCCGTCAACGATGGTCATGACAGTGTCGGCGATCTGCCCGATGCGCTGGTCGTGCGTGACGATGACGACGGTCTTGCCGTACTCGTCTCGGAGCTTCTTGAAGAGCGCGAGTATCTGGCGGCCCGTCGCCGTGTCCAGCTCCCCGGTCGGTTCGTCCGCGAGCAGTATTGGGGGATCGTTCGCCAGGGCGACGGCGAGCCCGACCCTCTGCTGCTCCCCGCCTGACATCTCGTCCGGCTTGTGGTCCGCTCTCGCCTCCATCGACACCAGCTTCAGCAGCTCGCTCGTCCGGCTCTTGATGTAGTCCCTCTTCTTTCCGGCGAGCATCATCGGGAGCTCTATGTTCTCCGAGGCCGTAAGCGTCGGTACGAGGTTGAAGAACTGGAACACGATCCCGACCCTCTCGCGCCTGTGCTTCACGAGCCCGGAGGCGTCCACGTTGACGATGTTCACACCGTCCAGCTTCACCGAGCCCGCGGTCGGCCTGTCCAAACCTCCTATGATGTTCAGCAAGGTCGTCTTCCCGCAGCCCGAGGGGCCCATGATCGCCAGGACCTCTCCTCCCTTGATGGTGCAGTCGAGGCCCCTGAGGGCGATGACCTCGGACAGTCCTGTCTTGTAGACCTTGATCAGATCCTTCACGACTATGTCTCCCGTTCTAACCACCTCGTATCCTCAACACCTCAGCGAGCCTGATCTTGCCTGCGCGCGTGGTCGCCAGGAGCGACGCTGCGAGCAAGGCCACTATCGACGCCAGCACGATCGAGAAGCTGACGTATGTGAAGACCATCTGCCTCTCGACGGCGGTGTAGAGTATCTCGCCGGAGAGCGCGTTGAACATGTAGGCCGTCAGGATCCCGATGGCCGCGCCCACTATCAGCCCGAGGGCCGTGAGGCTCAACGACTCGCCCATGAGTATCCTGCGGATCTGCCCTCCGGAGGCCCCCCTCGCCATTATGCAGGCGAGCTCCATCTCGCGGTCGTGCACGGCCACGAATATCAGCAGGCCGACGCCGATCGTCATGATCACGACCGAGAGCGCGTCCTCCATGTACAGGAACACGGCCAGGGACACGTAGGTCGGGTCCTTGTTCAGGGCGTCGAGCCGGTCCTGGAGGATCATCGACGTGCTGGTGAGGTTGAGGCTGGCGTAGAGCGCAGTCGCCTCCTCCGCGACCTGGTGCGGGTCCGTTCCCGGGGTAACGTCCACGAACGCCCCGTTGCCGTCGTACACGCCGGACAGATTCTGGGCCGGGATGCCCGACAGCGCGCTCCGGTCTATGACCGCGTCGACTCCAGGAAGGCCAGGCAGGCCCTTCACGAGCCCGGCGACCGTGAGGTACACCCGGTTGAAGCTGGAGTAGCTCTCGACGACCACTGACATCCGGTCGCCGACCTGGATGCCAGTCTGGTCCGAGAAGTCCCTGCTGATCAGGATGGCGCTGCCGCCGCTGAGCTCCTCCATGCTGCGGCTTCCTCCGCTGACGAAATAGAAGTCGCCAGGGTTGACCGTCTCGAGGTAGCCGGTCGAGTTCATCGCGACGCTCGACGCGGAGAACAGGTATCCCGACACGTCGAACAGGAGGCTCAGGTGGGAGTAGCTGACGAAGTGCTCGACCCCCGGCAGCGACCCGATGGAGTCGAGCCGGGAGACGTTCGTTACCGACAGTGCGACCGGCCCTTGGACGGTCGCGTTGACCCTTATGTCGGCCCCGACGACGTAGCGCTCCTGCTCCCGCTCGTAGTTCATGGTCGACTCCATGGTGATTGAGATGAACAGTCCGAAGGCCAGCGCGAGGCTGATGATCATGCAGAGGTTCGACGCGCGCCTGGGGTTCCGGACGATGTTCCTGTCGACTAGGTAGTGAAGGTTCTTGGTCCAGGGCTTGACGATCCAGGTGAACTTCGAGTACAGTCTCCTCGAGCCTCGCGTCAGCAGGCGGACGAGGCTGAGGGACATGATGAACGGGAGCATTGGCAGCAGGGCGTATCCGAATATGAACAGGCTGTCCAGGATGATCTCCGCGATCCAGGGGAATCCCTGCTTGCTCGGCCAGTCCAGCCCCAGGACGATCGCAATCGCGCTCCAGACGGAAATGATCAGAAGGAGGATGTCAGTGCTAGGGTAGTATTCGAGCTGCGTCGCCGAGGGCGAGAAGTGGTGGAGCGCCTGCACGGTGCTGGTCTCTGAGATTCGCTTGAACGGACCGTATGCGGAGAGGAGCATGAGGGCTATGCCAAAGAGGACGCACAGGATGATTGTCGCGGGAGATGCTAGAAGGTCGGTCACCTCAGTCGTGGCCTCGCCGCCGAGGGACGCGAACGAGCCTAGGAGGAATCTGCTCACGATCGCCCCGAGGAGCAGGCCAGTGACGCCGGAGATGGTCCCCAGGGCGGCGGCCTCGACGATGAGGGATTGGAAGACCTGTTTGTCCGTCGCGCCTCGGGACTTCAGAATCCCGGCTTCGCGGCGCCGCTCGGTCACGCTGAGATCCACTCCCACCATCGAGAGGTACGTGCCGAGGCCTAGGACGGGCACGGACAGCGCCAGGAACAGGGGTTCCTCAGCTCCGAGGTTGAGGTTGAGCGCATCCAGCGGAGCTGCCAGATAGCTCCCGGTCACCGCTATCCCGATGGGGTTCAGTTTCATGGCCAGCTTCTTCCCAATCGAGCCCAGGAGGTCGGCCGACGACGGTAGATTGGCCAGGTTGACGACCTCTCCTCGGTTCGCCCAGATATAGTAGTTCCAGCTGACGGTATATAGCGAACTCGCCGTCGAGCTGTCAGCCCTGAATTGCCCATAGTCCTCGAGGTTGAAGACTATCGGGTTGTTGAAGAGCCCCAGCCAGACGTCGCCAGCCCCTTTGTCCGGGACGGGCGTGCCGAAGCCGGCCTTGGTCGTGTCGGTGAACCCTGGCTGTGTCCATATGCTGGAGATCATGGATGTGACGTTGTAGTAGGTGGAATTCTCCACGGTCACGCCGTTCTTGTACGTGATGAACTGCACATAGCTGAAGACGCAGGTGATGTTGTCGCCGACTCCAACGTTGAGGGCGTCCGCGACGTCCTTCGGTATCGCGACGGTCCCTCGTGCCGGGATGAGGCCGTCTATCTTGAACGAAGAGAGAAGGTGCTTGCTCGTGTTAGACAGAAAGACTAGGCTTCCGTTGATGCTGTGACCGTCAGGATCGGCGTAGAAGCCCCCGGAGTCGTTCATGAACTGCGCGCTGCGAACCGATATGAGAGGACATGCGGCCTCGATGTAATTCACGGAATCGATGAGTGCGACCGTCGATGAAGTCATGTTGTACGCATCGTCTGTGGTAGCCAGCATCGATGCGTTGAGGGTGGTGCCGACATAGTCCACAGGGACTCCGTTCAACGCTCCCCTCAATAGCCCCGCTCCTGAGGAATCGATTGCGATCCAAGATCCGGATATCAGGGATAGGGCGACCGCGATCCCTATGATGGCGTAGAGCGAGCGTTTGCCATGGCGCGGAATTGAACCTAGAGAGTATGTGACGAACGTTCGGAGGCTCAGGCTCTCCCTTCTGGCCCCCGACATTGAATCTGGATATTTCAAGGATTGCACTTGTCAGACTCATTCTGAGACAAATCCTTCGAGGCGGTCGTCGCCATGATGATGGGCTTTAGGTCCCATCGTCATGCTTCCCCGGGCCCGATTCTCTGATGAGTCGGGAGACTGGAGCCCCTCCCGTTGGCGTTACAGGTAAGCGAAAACGCTTTAACCTCACTAGATGTCCAGTATCGCGGTGGTTTTTTGCCGGTCAGGATAAAGGTCAAGAACGCGGAGACGGGCGCGTCCGTCGAGATGGAACTCGAGACCGAGAACACGATCGACGAGGTCATCGAGAGCGCCGCGACCTTCTGGAGCAAGGATATGGGGGCCTATGTCCTCCGAAAGGGGAAGAAGGTCCTCAGGGGCGGCCACACGCTCAAGGACGCTGGCGTGCGGGAAGAGGACGTCCTGGAGCTGATACCTGATCCTGAAGGCGGATAACCGAGATGTCGCTTCCCGTCGACGTGCTCAGGGAGCGCTTGAGGAACGAGATCGAGATGTGCCAGCGCGAGCTTCGACATCATATATCGATCTCCGACCCGACGCTCACCTCGTTCCCTGTCATGCTCAGCGTCACCCTGCTGCGCGTCCCTGGGCCCGACTGGGAGGAGGGCAAGGTCGTGCACAGGTTCGTCCACAGGATGTCCATAATCATCACCGAGGACTACCCGGTCGAGAAGCCGATCGTCAAGTGGCAGACCCCGATCTTCCACCCGAACATCATGCCGCCCCAGGACGGTGGATACGTGTGCACGAAGCTCCTCGAGAAGTGGGACTTCAGGTCGAACCTGCTTTCGTTCATCAAGGGCATCGAGTCGCTCCTCGTCAATCCGAACCCGTCGAACCCCTTCGGGAACGACAGGTGCACGATGGCTGCAGCCTACTTCAACAGGAACAGGTACCGGCCGCCCGCGGTCATGGACCAGTCCGACAGGAGGATCAGGATAGTGGGTGATGCCCGTGCCTAGGCCGAGGATCGTCAAGGAGACCAGGCGTCCTGTCGCCGAGGTCGAGCCGCCCTCCGCCTGCCTGGTCCGGCCACATGAATGGCTCTCTGAGGAGTCGAGATCCGAGTTCGAGTCGGCTCTCAGGTCCGGCAGGCCGCTCCCGCTCTACATATCCGAGAAGGCCGAGAGGAAGATCCGCGAGCACGCGCTCAAGTACGCTCCCAGGAGGTTGGAGGTCATGGGCTTCCTGCTGGGGGAGGTCAGCTCTTGGGGCGGCGTCACCTACGCCATCGTCAGGGATGTGGGCACGACCGAGCTGCGCAGCTCCTCCTCCAAAGTGAGGTTCGACCCCGAGGCCTTCCCCAAGCTGTTCCACGAGCTCGACGGCTCCGGGTTCGACTATGTCCTCGTCGGATGGTACCACTCCCACCCAGGCCACACATGCTTCCTGTCGCGCACGGACCTGGACACCCAGCGGACGATGTTCGACCAGCCGTACCATTCCGCGCTCGTCATAGACCCGATAAACAGGGACATCAAGACCTTCAGGCTGGCGGGCGACAGCTACGAGGAGGTCCCGTTCGCGCTGTTCCCGAGCGCGGAGGTCGAGGCGGAGAGGAGGCCGCGCAGGAGAAAGCTCAAGATCGAGCCAGCCACGATGGGGTGAGCTTCGCCGGAAAAGCTATTTCAACATACCCTGTCCTAGGGTAGGGCTCGAAGAGGGGATAGGCTCTGTTCCCGAAGCGCCTAATCGTCGTCATCGTGCTGTGTATCGTCGTGGTCGCGGCTGCAATCGCCTGGCCGAGGCCTGCCAATGCCAGGCACTTCCTGGCTTACAGCGAGGACAGCTTCAAGACGGCGTTCGCGTCCGGCAACCTCACCGCGGCAGTGACCCACGATTGGCCGAGGGTGGTATTCGAGCACGCGACGGACCCGTTCTCGTCTACGTTCCAGGTCGGCCTTCCCAGGCTCTTCCTGTTCAATGACTCGAACTCTGATGGAGTGTTCTCGCTGTCAGAGCTCACCTACGCGTCGTATCTGGACAACAATCATGTCACCTGGGACGTCACCCCTGTCTCGTTCGGTCATGATGCCACGGCGCTGGAATATGCGACCTTCCAGATGTCCGCCTCGCTGTCGCTGTACAATGGCTCATCGAACCAGACCCTCGCCGTGAGCGACTGGGCCACGATCGCGCTGCGGTTCACGATATCCCAGGAGAACGTCTCCCGCTCCAATTCTCTCGGAGCATACGTCGTGGCCGGCAAGACGGACATCGCCGTCGACCTATCGATCGGGATCCTGAAGCCCATGGTCGCCTCGGGCGTGGTCGTCGAGCAGGACCTGGTTGGCGGCGGTCTCTCGGACATGTTCGACCTCAAGCAGGCCGGAGCGAACGGCTCGGTGGTGGACGAGTTCGTGTCCTCCGACGTGGACGATACGGTCTACGGTACGGGTTTCACGCACAGGTTCAACGCCACGACGCTCCCGTATCAGGAGGTCGCGTTCGCGACGACCGATCACGTGGTCCGAGCCTACTACAAATGGGATTCCGAGCCCACGGTCGACTCCGGGGGGATCGCCGCCGTCCTCCCGATGGCGAGCTCGTATATCATGACAAGCGCGGGGATGACCCTGCACACTGCCTACCTGGTCGGGAACGGTACGGCGACCATCCACCAGGTGTCCATCATCGGGATCGACGAAGCGGGGTTTCCCGGCCCGATACACAACTGGCTCAGGGAGAACCTCGTCTCCGTGATCGTGTTCACATGCGTGATGGCCGCAGTGATCGTCGTCTCGGCGGTCTGGCTCGTGCACCGTAGAAAGCGCGGCCCGAGATCGCCCGAGAAAGAGGAGCCGGAGACCGAGAAGAAGGCCTGAGCGGTCACACCCAGATGGCGTGCCTCTTCCTCATGGACCCTTCGCTCTGGCCGAGCTTCTCCATGAGGACCGCGACGATGCTGTCCAGGTATATCAGCGTGGCGTCCTCGAAGAGCGTTCCGAGCGGCGCGAGCCTTTTCTTCTCCTCGTCCTTCGGCGGGTGCACCTCGATGACCAGGTTCGAAGCGGTCCCGAGCTTCGAGTTGGAGTGCGCGGTCAGTGCGACGACCTTCGCGCCGACCCTCCGGACGATGTTCGCGGTCTGTATCGCCGACATCGTCTCTCCCGTGTAGGACACTATGATCACGACGTTGCCCTCCTCGACTATGGGCGTGACCGTCTCCCCGACGAAGAACACCTCGAGCCCCATCTGCACGAGCCTGATGGCGAATGCCTTCGCGATGAGCCCGGACCTGCCGACCCCGTACAGGAATATCTTGCGCGCCCCGAGGATCATGTCGACGAACTTGTCGGTGTTCTCCAGGGTCTCCGACAGGGTCTCGTGGACTGCCTTGATGATGTAGTCGGTGCTCTCCTTCATCTCGAACCAGCCTTCTCCTTCTTCGGAGGCACCTTGACCTCCTTCGAGACCTTCTTCGCGAGGACCCTCTCGAGGATGACCTTCATGTACATGGCGTCGTGCTCGAGCAGGGGCGACCCGGATATGATCGTAATCGGCTGGTTGCGGTCCACTATGGTCTCCGCAAGCGGCTCGAACCTGAGGTCGCCCTTCTTGATGGAGGTGAACCTCTTCTCGTTCCCGCCCTCGTGCTCCACGCCGCTGAAGTGGGTGTAGAACTTGCCGTCGGTGTGTTCCCAGATGTCGTCCAGGAGCTCGTTGAAGTCCTTCGGCTCCTTGAGTCGACCGCTCTCCCTGGCGTGGTAGTGGGCGAAGTTCACGACCGGCATGACGCCGTCGACGTCCTTGCAGACCTTCAGAACCTCAGGGAGCGAGCCGAATATCTCCTGCCTCCCGCTCAGCTCGAGCCCGAGCGGGACCTCGATGCCCTGCTTCTTGTACCACTTGGCCAGCTGCTTGATCTTCTCCGTGATGTGTTTCTGGGCTGTCCTGGCCGACACGTCCCCGTACAATCCCATGTGGGTGACCACGACCGAGGCTCCCAGCTCCTGGGCCATCAGGCCGCCCCACTTGATCGAGTCCATGCTCCTGAAGCTCAGCTCGCCCTCCCCCACGAGGTCCATGTAGTACGGCGTGTGGATTGAGAGCTCGACGTCGAGCTCGTCCGCCATCGACCTTAGCTGCCGTAGCTCGGGGTAGCTCCTCGCTATGCCGCTCGTGAGCGACACGAGCGTGTCCCCCTTCCTTATCGGCTCGTCGAGGTCGGAGATGATTTCCTCCTTCTCGCCTTTCTTGCGGGAGATCTCGATGATCATGTCCGTCGTGAGGTTCCTCGGCTTGATGCCGACCTCTTCGCTCTCGCACGGTCGCTCGTGCACGTGCGCCCTGACGAGCTGCGCCTCCATCGCGGTCAGCCCGAGGTTGTGAACGTCTTCGATGCCGTCCTTCAGAGTGCGTCCCTTGCAGGATAGCGGAATCCCTGCAGGACCAAAACGAATCATCTGAACCCCCGAGGA
Organism: Thermoplasmata archaeon; assembly: GCA_021789945.1. Taxonomy (GTDB): domain Archaea; phylum Thermoplasmatota; class Thermoplasmata; order UBA10834; family UBA10834; genus COMBO-56-21. Next base: position 15,447 of record JAJYIS010000020.1, read on the forward strand.
TGAGCTGGAGAGTGCGTGAATACTTTATTCCATATATATCTTCTATCGGACGGTAGAAACGATGTCAGGTATCGCGGAAGCCGCACAAGCGCACACATAGCAATAGTAGGCCGGAACCGTCATGCCAGGCGGTCCTGGCCAGCAATCCTGACGCATCCAAATCTTTATAAACGGCACTCACATTAGCGAGCCTGCTCTCTGATGTCGGAGGAGTCAGCAATGGGAAGAAAACCAGCGAAGACGAATCCCAACCTTGTCGGCCTGATCAGCAAGCTCAAGGAGGCGAGCAGGGTCAACAAGGCACCTGTCTGGCGAGACATCGCTTTGCGGCTGGAGGGCCCTTCGAGCAACTGGGCCGAGGTCAACATAAGCAGGGTCGACCGGTTCGCAAGCGAGAACGAGACCATAGTCGTCCCCGGGAAGCTTCTGGGCTCCGGGGAGATCGACAAGAAGGTCACGGTCGCCGCCTACAGGTTCTCGGGACAGGCGAAGGAAAAGATCGTGAAGGCAGGCGGAACGGACCTATCGATCGAGGAGCTCTTGGCAAAGAACCCCAAGGGATCCAAAGTCAGACTCATGGGGTGAGCGGAGTTGGCGGTCGTAATTGACGCGGACGGATTGATACTGGGCCGGCTCTGCACACATGTCGCGAAGCGCATTCTGAACGGCGAGGAGATCGTCGTTGTGAACGCGGAGAAAGCGGTCGTGTCCGGCAGGCGCGCACAGCTCCTCGAGTTCTACAGGCACAGGACCAAGAGGGGAAAGAGCCATCTGACCAAGGGCCCGTACTATCCCAAGACTGCTGACAGGATCTTGAAGCGGTCCGTCAGGGGCATGGTCGAGCACACGAAGCCGTCGGGGCGCGCGGCCTTGAAGCGCCTGAAGGTCTATCTCGGCGTGCCCGCGGAGTTCGCGAAGGCGAAGGCCGAGACGGTCGAGGGCGCGAAGAAGCCCCACCTGACGAAGTACGTCCTCCTAGGGGAGATCAGCAGGGAGCTCGGTCCAGGGAAGGAGATGGCACGATGAAGGTCGTAGTCACTAGCGGCAAGAGGAAGCATGCGGTCGCGAGGGCCACCGTCCGGAAGGGCAGGGGCCTGGTGAGGATCAACAACACGCCGATCGAGATCTACCAGCCGCATCTTGCGAAGGCCATAATCATGGAGCCCCTGACCATCGCAGGTGACAGGGTCACGAAGGTCGACATCGATGTCAACGTCATGGGCGGTGGAATCATCGGCCAGGCGGGCGCATCGAGGACGGCCATAGCGAAGGGCCTCGTGCAGTTCCTGGGAGACGACGACCTCGAGACGACCTACTCCAAGTACGACCGGTCTCTCCTGGTCTCAGACCCGCGGAGGAAGCTCCCGAAGAACCCGCAGGGGCGCGGCGCAAGGAAGAAGCACCAGAAATCGTACAGGTGATGATGCGATGATAATCCCGGTCAGATGTTTCACATGTGGGAAGGTCATAGGCAGCGCGTACGAGGACTTCGTGAAGAGGGTCGAGATGGGCGAGCCGGCCAAGGACGTGCTCGACTCGCTCCACCTCGACAGGTACTGCTGCAGGCGGATGCTGCTGACCCACGCGAACCTGATTGACGAGATCGCGCCGTACTGAGGTGCCGCTCTCCAAACCCCTTCGCTTCTTCCGGGCCCGTGGGGTAGCTTGGTATCCTTCCAGCTTGGGGTGCTGGTGACTCGCGTTCAAATCGCGACGGGCCCATCTCGTCATTTTGTTAGTAGGAGTGAACAATCATTGATTCTGCACAACCTTTGAAATACCTTCTTGCCAGTCCAGGAAGATGAATTGTGAGGCCTACTAGAACATGATTGAGATACCCGGTGCGCCGCAGATCGACGGGCTCAAGTTCAGACGATACAAAGGAGACTCGGACTATTCACTTATGTCCTCAATCGGCAGTAGGAGCTTTGAAGCCGACAAAGTCGACTACTTCGAGACTGCAGAAGATCTAGCGAACGACTACGAGAATTCGCCCAATCGAGATCCGTGTTCGGAGGTTGTCATTGCTGAGGTGAAGGGAGAGCCAATAGCCTACGGACGGATATGGACGGACCCAGGAATCGGAGGGGAGTCAGTGTACTGGCACGTTGCCCACGCTCTTCCAGAGTGGCGCGGAACAAACCTGCGTCTCGCGTTGCTACGCTTCAACGAGAGGCAAATCATTTCGATGGCGAAACTTGACGGAAAGATGAGTCCGTTCGTCTGCAAAGTGTGGGCATTGGACGAGCCAAATGAGTGGAGAGAGATGATCGTTGCGGAAGGTTACAGAGCCGTCATGTTTTTCTTTGAAATGGTTCGGCCGAATCTCGATGACATCCCTGACATTCCGTTTCCCCCTGGACTTGAGCTTCGATCCGTAAAGCCCGAAGACCATCCAAAGATTTGGAATGCTTCCAAAGAAGCATTTCGCGGCAAACCTTGGTTCGTTGAAGAACACTACGACAGGAAGTACTATGATTCCTGGAAGAACTCTCCCTCTTTCCAGCCGAATCTATGGCGGGTGGCATGGGATGGAGACGAAGTGGCAGGAATGGCGCGGAATGAAGTCCCAATTGACCAGAACCGAGCCTTTGACCGCAGCCGGGGTCACACTCAGCACCTGTCTGTGATGCCAAAGTGGCGAAGGAGAGGGCTGGGGAGGGCTCTGCTCGCTGAAAGCCTCAGGATGATGCGTGAGAAAGGACTGAAAGAGGCATCTCTTGACGTTGAAACGCAGAGCACTACAGGCGAACTGCAGCTTTACGAGAGCATGGGCTACAAGATCCATAGGAAGTTTGCTCATTACGCGAAGGAGTTGGATCCCCGCGGTCGAAGCAGATGAGACGGGACGGAAATTTAACTTCTCATGTCGACATTGTAGCGCGTTCAAATCGCGACGGGCCCACCTGGCCATTGCATCAACCGGTAGGTATCAACGGTCAGAGGCCGACTATCTCTTCCTATTCCAGCGAATCAGTCCGTATGATGTCACTGCAATCAAGGCAATCCCGACAGCTATGACTGGCCATACCCACAATGGCAGTCCTTTGCTAGGCGCAGTGACGCTTATCGTGCTGGTGGCGATGTTCCCGGAAGTATCTGTGACCCTAACGTAGATCGTGTTCTTCCCCTCCGAAAGAGACAGGGTCGCTGACCAAGAGGTCGTGCCGTTAGCTTTCATCCAGGTTGCATTATCGAGGCTGACTTCTACCTCTGCGACCTCGAGGTTGTCCGAGGCCGTACCCGTCAGATTCACTGTCCTTGAAGTCAAAGACGCCCCGTTGACCGGGGAGGTGATGGACACACCGGGGCTCACGATGTCTGGCAGGACCATCGTCCAGCTCCTGTTTCCATGGTCGAAGACCCAAGTTTCATTGAAGTTGGTCCAGTTAACTGACCAGATTGGCACGCTTTCATATTCATGCGGATGTGGCCATGTTCCACTGAACAAGATTGTTCGATCTGATTTCGTGTCGTAGGTCATTGTTGAAAGCCGGTCCGAAGGCCACGAAACCAGATTCACCTTGGCCCATGCGCCAGCATTCGCATCATACGCCCACATGTCATCGCATCCCGATGGGGTACCGCCGAAGACCAGGAATCTATCCGCGTGGATGTCATATGCACATGCAGCGTCGAATCGAGGGGCCGGGCTTATGGCCGTGGTCATGTTTGTCCACGTATGGTTGGAGGGATTGTAGATCCAGGTTTCATTATCGGGATTGTCTAGCGCAAATCGATATCCGCCGAAAAGAATCATTCGATCCGATTCTAAGTCATACGCCGCCACCCCCAAGCAGCGATCCTCTGGTGAGACTGAGGTCGTCACCTCCGTCCAGTTGTTCGAGCCTAGGTCATAGATCCAGGTGTCGTTGAGTGCGTAGTCCTCATCAGGGGATAGACCACCGAACATGATGACTTGATCCCGCTTGTCGTCGTAGACCATTTGCCCTGCAATCCGTGCTGGAGGACTCACTGACGGGTTCATCTTGGTCCAAGTGTTCGTGTTCAGATCGTAGGTCCAGGTATCTTGCAGCGGCAACCAACCGTTTCCTCCGAAAGCGATCACCAGATTAGCCTTGGGATCATAGACCATGCCGGGAGAGAGGCGCGGCGACGGCGAAACGGCCGGAGCCATGTTCTCCCATCTGTTGGTCTCTAAGTCGTACGCCCACGTGTCCGCCATTCTGTCGTGGGCCCACCAGTCGGTTTCGCCCCCGAATATGATGATGCGGTCCGATTCGTCGTCGTACACCATCGCATTGCCGAAGCGAGCAGGCGGCATGACAACAGTGCTCGCCGATGTGGCCGCAATCTCCGACGCGGACGATCGCGACACTGCCATAGAAGCCACCGTGCTTGCCAAGAACAAAGACGTCACGGTCCATGCCAGCAATTTCGTTCTCATCTTAATCTCCTTTCATCTTCTCTGACCAGATTGATTTCTTCTCCGTTGGGGGATTCAAGAACTGCCGTGGGAGAAGGTTCTCCCGCGGATGAAGCAGAGCGTGTCAGGTCAACAATTCCTGTCTCAATGGATTCACGAAGAACGTCGAGTACTGACATGAATCCCCGAGCCTCGAGCAAAGCCTCAGCGACGGTGACCTCGCGGACGCCCAAGTCGTCTCTCACACTGACAGTTGCAGATCGTAGGCGGTCGCGAACCCCAAGAGCCCGCCGAACTCCTTCCTCTGTGAGGACATACACGCGCCGTTTCTGCACGATACCCCTTACTCGGGAGGCCCGCTCTCGGACCAATTCGTCTTCTTCGAGGGGGCGAACGTATTGAGTGAAGTGGCGTCTGTCGATTCCAGCAGCTTCTGCGATCCGCTCCTGAGTCAGCTCTGGTGGGACCTCCGATGAGTCGGCGTATCGGGCGAAGTGAAGGAGGTGGAGGAGTATCCTCTCCTTGGCAGTGACACGCAGCGGTCCCGAAATCGCTCCTGTAGGCCAATGCCTGTTCTGTGCGGTGTCGTTAGCGCCAGCTTGAGCTCCCATCACTTGGGTTGGCGACCCGCCGTTGGCGTCCAATTGCACACCATCTCTGGAGTCATGTAATCCAAGATTTTTCCACTTCCGACGCGTCCTGTAGAGAACAAAGACAAGCGAAGCTAGGATGATGATTCCGAAGGTGTCGGCTATGGCGAGCCATCTGAGAAAGGCGATATCCGGGATGACCGCAGAGGTGTCAGGCGGCACGTTGTACACGCTATATCGGGCCGACCAGATGATCGAGATGTTCCCATCCGATTCCACCCAGACGACCATGGCATTGCCCATCGGATCCATTGCCATCTCTAGCTCCGAGCCATAGCCAAGGTGCAGACCTTGCGAAATCTCAACTGGGGTTCCCCAGGCCATCCCGGGTGTGAAATTGCTGGCCCAGACTTGGAGGTCAGGCTCATGATACTCCTGCCAGACAGCGACGGCGCCCCCAGATGAACTCATCGCGACAAGCGGATCTTTGATCCAATTCACAGGATAGTTCTGAGCGTTGCCCGTCATGTTTGCCACGTCGTCGACCTGTGTGGGCGATGCCCAAGTCCCCCACTGGCTATCAGCCTGGCGTTCCAAAGTGAAAATATGTCCAAAGTCGTGCCAACCGAGATATTCTTGCCACAAGACGAGAGCGTTGCCCTGGGCATCTATGGCAATGTGCGGGTAACCTGATACATAAGGCACTTCGATCGGGCGTGACCAGCCCACAGATGTTTCGAAACGATTCGCCCAGAGTCCCCCCGTGCCACCTGACGAATTCCACCAATTCATGGGCCATATGACAATGGCGTCACCTCTGGCATCCAGAGCAACATCAGCCATGGTGATCCCAAAGATGCCCTTGACATCGGGCCCTATGTCGCTCGTTCGAGCTCCTATTTCCTCAGGCCCTGTCCAGCCAGTCGCGAGGACGTACCTATCGGACCAGACAGTGGATCCTGATACCCACACGAATAGCACGTTGCCCAGGTCGTCAGCCTTGATATTCAGCGTATCCTTAGTGCCTGACCCGATTATTCCTGGGGTTCCCCAGCCGGCAAGAGTATCGTAGCGATCCCCACAAATGTCATAATCGGACCCATTGCGTTGATACCATCCGACGAATGCGTTGCCGAACTTGTCCATAGTGATTTGCGGATCATATGCGTTCGTCGAGCCATTGTCTAGCATGACTGACCCCCCCCATCCCACCCCAACTCGATAGTGACTCGACCGCACAGAGGATCGGAAGCCATCCAATTGCTCCCAGACAGCAATCGCATTGCCCGAGGGATCGGCTCCGATAGCTGGATTGAAAGCAATATTCGAGGTCGTCACAATCGGCGTAGCTTGTCGCCAGCCGATACCTTCGCGATAGAAGTTCGTCCAAATCGTCGAGCGCTCTTCGTCCCCCTGAGACCATATTGCGACTGCGTTCCCTTCGCCATAGGCGGTGATGTGTGGAGTAGAAGTTCCTGCAGAGGCGTATTCCACGAGCGAGGTGGTTCCCCAGCCCCCACTGACAGAGTAGGTATCCCACCACAATCCGGATCCGGAACGAAGACCTTGCGCCCAAGCGACCGCGGCATTTCCTTGAGCATCAACTGCGATCCGGAGATTGCCGGCGCTACTCGCGCCCACGTCTAGCGATCGCTCGCTAAGCCATCCAAGACCGACGGTGTAGCGGGCCGCCCAAACAAAAGAGGGACTCGGATCGATTCTCTCCCAGACAACAATCGCATTGCCGGCGGAGTCAATAGCGGCGTCAATTCCTGGGCTTCTGGACTCCACAGGACTTCCGACAGCAACGGGAGTGCCCCATCCAGAGCCAAATACATTTCGGCTTGCGACGACGCTCATGTATGTGCCCGAACTTCGAATCCAGGTGACAATCGTGTCACCTGCGGAATTCATCTCAACGTTCGGCGAAGAAACACTCGATGTGAAACCTGAGAAAGTCTCAATGACGCCACTGCTCCATCCAGTGCCAGGCGTGAATCTGCTCGCCACGATACTCGATGTACCCTCACTCAAAGAACTAACATCCGAAACGACAACCGCATCACCCAAAGCATCGGCCGCGATCTTCGGCCACCAGCCAGCACTTATGTATGTCGGCGTCCCCCATTCGCCGTTCGAGCACCTATCCACCCAGATGCCGGACATATCATCGGCGTCCTGCGACCATGCGGCTGTCGCATTACCGCCCGGGTCGACTGCAACGACAGGTGCCCCCACCCAGGGGGAACCGCTGGCATCTATCCTACGAGGTTCAGCCCACCCGAGGCCGGGGACATACCTGGTCGACCAGATGCTCCCATACATGCTTTCGTTATATTGAATCCATACGGCAGTTCCATTGCCTCCTGCGTCCATGCCTATTTGAGGAGTAAACGCGCCTTCGTCGCCCAGTGAAATAACAGACGGTACGCCCCAGCCCGTGGTGCTCGAGAAGAATCTTGCCTGGATGACGACCGGTTTGTCCTCTGGTTGACTTCCAAAGCTGTGCTCCCAAACCGCAATCGCATTGCCATGGTCGTCGATTGCTGCATCAATCCCTCCGGGTCCCGCCGCGGTGGTGTCAAGGACAACCGAAGCGGCCCATCCCGATTTTATCGAGAACGACGCCGCAATCACGTTGTAGGCCGTTGCGTCACGCAACTGTGTGCCCTGCAGCCATACGGCCACGCCGCTACCGGCGCCATTGAGAGCAAAGTCAAAGAATTCTCCCGGGCCTGCCGGGCCGTCTTTGATGTCGGTCTTGATTGGCGACGGAGTGCTCCAATCGAACTGAGCCGAGGCAGAAGAGGGCAACGATCCGATTGGAAGAGAGGCTACCAGAAGAAGCAACAAGGAAGTCAGAATAGTGCTTGTGGTTGTCCTGTGGACTCTATTGTTTCTATTATTGCAGTTCAACCTGGCCACCCTTTGATCGATTCCTCCTTCGTGGGACTAGCCCATTAGCGACGCGCAGATACATCCGCGTTGTGCAGGACGTCCTGCGAACGTCCTGCAAATTCCTTCTCGAACCGCCCACGTCACTGTGGCCTGAATCTAGATATGCAGTACTTGGGAGTTCCCATCTTCCTTCGGCAATTGTCGGTTTTTCGAGAGGGGACCCTGCCAAGGAAGCATAGGCAGGGTTGGGGCAATCGGGATGAAACTCAATCCCCCGAATTGAAAATCCAGCCAACGATGTTATTCGCGACTCGCGTTCAAATCGCGACGGGCCCACCTGGCTATCCATCCTGTCCTGGTGCCAACCGAGGCACCTACCAGCGTCCCGAGCCTCCGCCGCCACCGGACCTACCGCCGCCGAACCTCCCTCCGCTCCTGGTCATGGCTGATATGATCCAGATCACGGGCCAGAAGATCCTTCCACGGGTGACGGTCCCGAGGACGACCACGACCAGGATGATGACCCCCCACTGCCACAATTCCAGTGGGATCCCAGATATGGGATATGCCGGGGTGCCGGTCGTGGGGCCAGTATAGTCGCTGATGATGACATCCCCGATGGCCGTGGTCAGCTCGACCAGGCCAGTGTCAAGGTCCCCCGTCTGGGCATATGGGACGAAGTACTCGTTCGTGAGGTCCGTCACGCGGGCCCCAGTGAGTATCCCCATGAGCCCGTAGCCGACCTCAACCCTCCACGTGCCGTCATCGGTCGCGACAACGATGAGGACTCCGTTGTCGACACCCTTGTTGCCGATCTGGTTCTTCTGGAAGGTCCTCAGCGCGAAGTAGTTGATGTCGTACGGCTGGGTCGTGTTGACGACGAGGACCGCGATCTCGCACGAGGTCCTGGAGTCCACCTGGTAGCAGATGTTGTCAAGGAGATCGACATACCCTGACGACAGCGCGCCCGCATAGTCGTTCGCGTATGGGTAGATTGTTGGTATGCCCACGAACCTCGAGTCGGCCGGCGGGAAGAGGATGCGAGCGGCGACGGCGACCGCCCCTGCGACGATGAGCAGGACGATTATGACCGTTAGCGCGACGCGCACGTTGTGCCGCATCTTCTACCCACACTGGCGGAAGCTCACTGTCCCTGCTGGTAGTAGTCCGCCTGGCTGAACCCGAACAGGTTGCCTGGGAATGTCACGATCCCCGAGTTGTACGAGGCCACCGCGTCGTTGTAGAACACCCGTTGCGCCAATATGATGTTCTCCGTCTCGTCGATGATCGAGATGAGGTCCTGGATCGCGCTGACCGACTGCAGCTGCGGATAGTTCTCGGTGATCGCGACGACGAAGAGCGTGAGGTTCCTGTCGAGCGCCTGAGTGGTGTTCACGTTCGCGTTCACATTCCCTCCGACCTCGTTCAGCCACTGCGTCCTGAGCGCGGTTATGTTCGTGAGAAGGTTGCTCTCGTAGGACGTGGAGAAGTTGACCGCGGCCGACACGGCCGGGATCTTGTCCATCCTCATCTGGTAGGCCGCCTCTATGTTCCCCCAGGTCTTCTTGACATTCTGCTGTTTGCTGACGATCGAGTTGTATGTCGTGATAGTGACGAGCGCCACTACTATCAGCACGACCACAGCGGCTATCGCTATCAGCCTCATTCTCGTGAGCTTGAAGCCGTCCATGTTTGCGCCTAACGGGAGGACGTTCTTAACCCTTTTCGTTTATAGCCGTCCGACCTTTCGATTTCGGCGCAGATGATATTCGGATCGCTCTCCCATGCGGGTCTACGGAGGCGCGCAGAACGGGCGTGATTCTAGATTCAGTGGTTACATGCCCCAATTGCGGGT
>JAJYIS010000021.1 GCA_021789945.1 Thermoplasmata archaeon
GATCTACGCTCGAGTATGACCGCAAGGAGACCATCTTCGAGACATGGGACCACGAGTTCGTGGTCGCGTTGTACGTCTCGCTGGACTGGTTCGCGTCCCCTCCGACCGCGAGCGCGGTCCCGTCCGGCAGGAGCACCATCGCGAAGAACAGCCTCGGGACGCTCATGCTCCCCGCGGGGGACCACGAGTGCGTCTGCTGGTTGTAGAACTCGGCCTCCTTCCAGATGCCCTTGGTCCAGTCGGTGCCCCCGGTCACCAACACGTTGCCGCTGTTGAGCAGTACGGCCGCGTGCCCTGACCGCGCGAAGTACATGTTGGGCAGGGGGTTCGAGGCCGTCAGGCCAGCGTTGATGAGCTCGGCGCTCGAGGTCGCTCCCGAGCCGGTATCGCCCCCGGTCACGAGCACGGTCCCGTCCTTGAGCAGGCTGGCGGTGTGGCCCACGCGCTTCGTGGTCATCGTCGGCCCGAGCTTCCACGCGCCTGCCTTCACGTCGTATATCTCGGTCGCCGCCGTTGGGCCCGACGCCGTCATGCCGCCGATCACGAGTATGTTCCCGTCGCTCAGCGCCACGACCGCCGGGTTCGCCGTCGGGACGAGCATCGGCGGGGCGTCGCGCCACTCGAATCCTGCGAGAGCCGTGTGCGTCCCCGGCGTCAGGCCGAGGACCTTCTCGTAGTCCAGAGAACCTTCGGAGGAGAATGCGAGCACTGCGAGGGCAGCGATGGCGAGGGCTAGGATTCCTCCCTTCCGCCCGATCGACCTTCGGCTCAGCAGGCTCCTCCCCCAGGGAGCTAGCACGTCGATTGCCCGCTCATCGATGCGACTCCTGTTCCCTTCTCCCCGAAGCGAACGCCCTGCATCCCGATGGGCGTGCAGCGCACCCCGGCCAGTATTCTAAGGCCGCTCCCTATGTTGAGTGCATAGGCTCCTGGGATTTAGTATTTTGTCGAGTCAGTACTGGAAAAACGCTCCTCCGGCCCCCGAGGGCTCACTTCGCATCGGCCGGCTCGGAGAGCCTCTCAGGCTTCACGACGCTCAGGTCCCCGGACTCTACCACCCGGGCGGATCGCTCGAGCAGCGCGAGCTCCCTCGTGCTCAGAACCCTCGGGTCGAGCACGATGATGACCGCGCAGTCGTGCGAGAGCACGAAGTCGTGGAGGTGGTTGACCACTCTGAGGACCGTCTCGAAGTCGTTCTGCGTGATCAGGTACTCCAGGCCCTCGATCAGCACGACCGACTTCGGGGTGCCCTCGATGAACTTGGAGATCGTCATGCTCAGCCTGGTCAGCTCAGTGGGGTCGACGTGGTCCTCCCCGACCCTCCTCGTGAGCCAGAGGATCCTGCTCGCCTCGAACTCGTAGGTCTGCTTCAGCCTGTTCGGGTGCTCGCGCGTGATGACCATGCCCTGGGCACCGTGGATCACAGCCTCGCGGAACATCGCGAAGGCGATCCCCGGGCGCTTCTCCTTGACCAGGTAGACGAAGCCTCGCTCGATCGGGAACCGCTCCCCGGGGGCGGCCCGGATGATCGGCAGCTCGCTCGACGAGCTCGACGGGAACTCCGCCATGCCGAGGTCGGCGGTTGCGGGCGCTCCATGGGCGGCCGCGGGGACGCCCTTCGAGGAGGCCCCAGTGTAGACCAGGGCCCCGATTATCGCCGCTGCCGCCAGGACCGCGAGGACGCCCATCAGGGGCAGCCAATCGACTCCGGGATTGGTCGGCGGGGGCGTCGGGACCGCGACGTTGAGGTCGTAGTTGAAGGTCGACTCGGTGTAGTCCGGGGACATCTGGCCCCAGACGGTGTTCCACTGTTCGAAGGTGGCCCTGAACTTGTACCCGTAGGTCTTCGTCACCGCGTCGCTCGGCACCTGGTAGGTGATGTTGAACGTCTCGACATCCCCGGGATACAGTGTCTTCGACGAGTCCGAAAGCTCCGTGACGGCCCACTGTCCCGTCCCCATCCAGGAGAAGTACGCGGAGATGTTCGTGACCTTGATGTAGTAGTAGTTCCCGCTGATGTTCCCGTAGTTATTGGTGACGGTGAACTCGACCGTGAAGTTGTCCCCGGGCGCGAAGCTCGAGTTCGTCTGGACGAAGTCGAAGTAGAGCGGCACGAAGTCGTTCGCGGCCGCTCTCTGAGGCGCGAGAAGCCCGACGCACGATATCAGGAGCGGCAATGCGACCAAGAGCGCAGCAAAGGGCCTGCGGAACAACCGGCTATCCCTTCCCATGACCTGCCCTGACCGGGCAGGTCAGTACGTAATCGGAGGCCATCTACAAATATCCGACTGATTGCGGTGCGGGAGCGTACCAGCGCTACACGAGGACCCGTTTCTCGTCCCTCGTGACGTTGAGCACGACCTGCGTGTAGGTCCTGTCGACGTTCTCGTGGTCCAGGACCTTCTTCACGAAGGTGTTCAGCTCCCCACGGTTGTGGAACCTCGCCATCACGATCGCGTCCCACTCGCCGGTCGAGTCGAACACGGCGAACACGCCCGGCTCCTTGGCCAGGTCCTTCTCCGTCTCGACTATCTTCCCGTGGATGACCTTGATGCCTATGACCACCATGATGTCGTAGCCTAGCTTCGCGGGGTCCACGACCGGTATGTACCCCTGGATCACCCCGCCCCTCTCCATCGCCTTCACCCGGTTCGAGACGGTCGTGAGCGAGACCTTCAGCTCCTTCGCGATGTCCCTGAAGCTTTTGCGAGCGTTCTCGTTCAGGCTCCTGAGGATATCAATGTCCAAGTCGTCGAGCTCGACTATGCCAGCTTCCTTCTCGCGGGCGGTCATCCAAGGCTCTAAGACACTTGCGTTTATAAATAACTTGCATTCGAATGCCAATCGGGTGGTCAAAGGGACAGCAAATCCTGCGTTTGATGGTCAAATGTCCACAAAAAGGCAAATAAGCTTGATATATGGTCACGACCATATGAACCATCGCAGGAGGCCAGACAAGGATGCCGATAGAGGGGGAATCCATGGACTGCGAGGCCAGGCTCAGGTACTGGGAGGAGGAGTGGCTCTCCGAGCTGCTCGAGGAAGCTCTCAGGCTGAAGGGCAAGGCCTCTGACAAGCGGCCTGCCCGCAAGAACCGCTCTGCGCCTGCCTAGGCGTCATCCTTCGGACCGGATCGACCGCAGCTGGGCCACTGTCCGCACGTCATTCTCGAGGAAGACAAAGCGGCGCGCCAGCTTCTCGCGAGTTCCTTATCTCACTTCGCGTTCCCAGACGCCGAGTCACCAGGGTCGGTTATCCCCTTGAAGTACCACCAGAAGATCACGGTGGCGACCACGTACAGCGTGCACGCGATGTAGAACGGCTCGGTCTTGGAGTAGTCGTTGTTCCAGAGGACCCCTGCGAGCACGGACGCCGCCGCGAACCCTATCTGCCATGCCACCTGACCCAGCGAGAGGAACGATGCCCTGATCGGCGTCGAGACGATGTTGACCAGGTAGGCGTTCAGGACGGGCGTCGGGACAAGCATCAGGAAGTTCCTGGCAGTGTAGAGCACCGCGACGAGCAGGAGCGAGAACGACGAGTACGGGATGAGCATCAGGGGGACGACAGAGGCCAGCTGGCTGATCGAGATCAGTGCGACGCTCCCCCTTGCCTCCGCGAACTTCGGCACGATGAACCACCCGAACGCGAGGACCGCGCTGGACAGCGTCACCATCAGGGATACCTGGGTGACGGTCGCGCCCATTCCGTGCTGGAATATGAGGGGGAACCAGGGTATGACGAACGCCGCACCGACCCCGATGATGGCGTTCTGGAGAGAGTACATCACCAGCGCCTTCCGCATCCTGCTGTCGTAGTGGACGATGAGCGGCTCGGGCTTGCGCGCCACCTCGGTCACCCTGAGAACATAGACGATGGGGTAGAACGAGACGACGGCCGCGACGAGGAAGACGTCCCTGTAGCCGCTCAGGATGTCGAGGCCGTAGTGGTCTGCCAGGAACGCGGGAACGAATATGCCCAGGAACCCGGCAAATGTCGATCCGACCTGGTTGACGAACCCCTGGACGGCGAAGAAGAACTTCATGTCGGCCGGGCTCGACTTGTCCGCCATGAGCGCCGTGAGGCACGGCCATGTGATCGACCCACCGATGTTCGTGAGCGAGTATGCCGTCGTGTAGAGGAGCAGGTTCCTCTCCCCGAGGAATATCATCAGCCCGATTGCCGTGCAGAGTAGGCCGACCAGGAAGAGCAGCCTCCGGCCCATCTTGTCCGCGAGGTAGCCGCCGACGAGGTAGGCGACAGTGCCGGCGACAGTGCCGGCCGCCTCCATGAAGCCGATATCTTGGGAACTGAAACCCGCCGAGCCCCAGTAAAGGAAGAGAACATACCAGAGGACGGCCCCGGTGACCCCGGTGTAGAACGAGGCCTTGACGAGAGACCGCTCCTCCCTTCCCGACCTGGAGAAGTAGCCGAAGCTAGCCTTGGCTCCGTCCCGACCCGTTCGAGCGAGTCCCGCTATTCTTCCCGGAAAGCCCTCCATGTTGAGCCAGTCCTGCTGTCGGGAAGCGCCCCGGCTAGATATAGTCTGGCGCAATCTCCGAACCTGAGATTACGCGTGTATGAGGTTATCTTTATCGGTAGGTAGCCTTTATTGGCAAATGATGGCCGCCATTCTCGATCCGATGGTCCGGTTCGTAAACGCGTTCTTCCCTGAGGGGACTCCCAAGCGGAAATTGTTGCAGATAGTGTCCATCATCTTGCTCTTCGAGGGCATCTCAGTTCTGATCCTGTTCTCCTATGACGCCGCATGGATTGGCGTCGCATCGCTTCTCATAGGATTATTGTTAGTGATTATCCTAAATCCACGATTGTCCGAGTCCGATCGCCATGAAGAGAAGGACACGCCGGGCGTGAAGCTTGTCAGCTTCCTTGAACGCATTGTCGGCGGGCCATATGCCATGATGCTGCTTGGCGCTGCAATCATCATTTTCGTCTTGGCCTACAACCGGTTCGTTTCCTCGCGACCTCAGCTTGGCGACCTCGACACTCTGACCATCCTCCTGGGCGGGGTCATTCTGGCATTCCCGCTCGTGAAAGGCAGATATCGAGTTGAGGCTAGCTTCTCCTTGTTGTTCATTCTGGTCGTCTTCATGCTCCTTGTCATCCCGCAAGCTGTATACTCGTTGCCGGGGAGCTCTGGCCCTTCATCAATCGGCAACTGGTATGTTCACTACATGCTGGCCGCTCCGTTTTCTGCTGGGCTGAACCTCGTCGGGATACACTCCAGCTCGTCAGGAAGCTACGTGACACTCACGTTCCAGGATGGCACCGTTTGCAGCCTCGGAATTTCGGCCTACTGCGCCGGCCTCTATTCATTCTCGATCTTCGTGTCGGCGTTCATATCGTTTGTTCTGGTCTTTGAGAGATTGAAGTTGAAGATTCTGGCGCCTGTGCTCGGGCTCGGATTGGTGATCGCCTATCTCGGCAATCTCTTCAGAATGTTCATCATCGGCATCGTGGGTTACTTCTACGGGTTGAAAGCGCTTCTGTGGGCCCATGAGAACGTCGGGTGGGCAATCTTTCTCGCGTGGTCGGCGGTCTTCTGGTATTTCCTCCTGGGCTATGTCTCGAAGGTGAACGCGGAGAAGTCCTCACCGGTCGAGGATGACTAATCGAAGACGATTAATAGTCCAAATCCCATCGAACACGCAGCGATTTCATCAAAGTCAGGTGATTTGCTTTGTCACTGTTCAGCAGGAGGGTGGTATATCTCTTCCTCGCTGCGCTCGTGCTCCTTACCTTGGTCTACCGATATCCTCTGGTCGAACACGAACGTTATCAGACTGATTCGTACACTATGCATTACCTCGCAAAATCCATTGTCGGAAGCGGGTATGCGGTGTGGACCTTCAATCCCCTTTCATACATCGGGTACTACCCGTATTCCTACCCCTCAGGAGTGCCCTTTCTGATTGCGGAACTGGCGGAGATGACCGGGCTCGATATCGCCGTTGCTATACTGCTTGCCGACTTCATATTCGGAATTCTGCTTTGCGTGGGAGCATTCTGCCTGATAAGGCAGTTCATTGGCAAGCCGGAACTGGTGCTTCTCGCAACCTTCTTCGTGGTCACGGGTCCGAGGTTCGTCGATACGACCTATTGGGATGCAAGTGCAAGAGGGCCGCTGATCGTCATGATGACGCTGACGTTGTTCGCGGCACTAAGGGCAGGCCAGGCCGGACAGAAGAATCTCCTGTTGCTCGCTTCCGTCTTCGGCTTCGCTTGTTTCACGGTGCACCATCTCGCCGTCGTCCTTCCTTTGGTCGGATTGGCCTATCTAATCGCGTTCGTTTCGGGACAATACGTCCCCTCGCGGACAAGGATAAACAGCAGGAGGGTTGCGGTTGTCGTATATATCCTGAGCGCTATTTCAATCACTCTGGTCTCTTACGGTTACTTCGAGTATTCGGGCCAACAGGCAGTTTTGAATTTGAGTTCAGGTTCACTCTTTCACTTCAATCCTCCGGCTTTGTCAATCATCCTGAACATGGGAGTGAGCTACACAAACCAGATTGGCTTCGTCATCATCCCCGGCATGCTTGGTATAGTGACTTCCTTGAGGACCCTCCGCTTGTCGTTCGGATCTCTATTCCCCGCTTGCATCATCATCTCATTCGTGCCACTCCTCGGTGACAACCTTTACATTTCGATGGTCTTGCTCCCGTTCTTCTCCATCTTGGGAGTAGTCTGGATCTCCAGGCGCAGACTAGACGGATGGAAGCGAGCTGGGGTGCTCGCACTTGTCACAATCTTGGTGATAGCCTCTCTGCTGTTGCCTGCGTGGTCTACGGTCAGGTGGAACCAGAAGCAGCAGCTAACAGGCGACACGGTTGAGGTTCCCAATGAGGTTTTCAACGATGCGAACTACATGGCGACTTCATACGGCAATCCCAGCGCGATGTGCAACGCGTACGTCATTCAGAGCCAGCTTTCGGCACTGACCGGGACAAGATTTCTGGTATCGGGCATCCCGCTCGTGATAGATGGTGATATTGATGCGAGTGATATCTCCGGGAACGTTACTCTCTCAAAGGCGCCGTTTCCTCGGAACTTCTTTGATTTGTTCGGTTCATCCAATGACATGACCGTGGACCTGTATGTCCTCTATTCTATGGGAAGCGGGATGAACTTCTTGAATGGTCCGGGCAACCTGAATGAGAATGTTCGTGAATTCCTGTCGCCTCACGACAACATGGTCGTCGTCCTCGACAATCATTGGGCGGGGAGCTATGTCTGGGGGTATGGGAAGTACTCGGCTAAGCTTCCGGTCGAGCTCGTCGATGCAGCCTGGCATCCAGACAATGCTGCGCCGGGCGTAATGAATGACCTTTCGAGCTACGTCGTGTATGAGAGTCAGCGGACAACGGTTCTCTGCGTCAAGCTCGGGCTCAACGCTGCGTGAGGTTGGTCGAGTGATCAGAATTTTGGATTCTCAGAAACTGTTCCGAAGCCCCTTATTTGTCCTTTTGGTCATCGTCCTGGGTGCATTCTCGACTCGTTTGCTCCCCTTGTCAATCAGCCCTCTCCCGTTCAACAATGACTCATTTACTCACTGTGGAATGGCTCAGGAAATACTCGATTCCGGACACCTGACATTCTCCAGGCTCGCTCCATGGTATGGATCCCACAGCATGTATACCCCGTTATTCAGTCTCCTTATTGCCTATGGTTCGGCTGCGCTGGGGGACCCTCCTCTTGAATGGGCACAGGCCATGACGTCGATCATGGCAGTCTTGACGGTCACCTCCTTGTATCTTCTGGGAACACGGATTTCAGGAAGTCCGAGAGGGGGAATTGTCGCCGCATTCGCGTCGATTCTCATGGGTACCTTCGTGTTTACGACAGGATCAGTCTGGAGCATTTCCATGGGAATATGCTTCCTCTCCTTCCTGCTGTACTGCTACGTGAGGCGCGGTGAGTTTCGGTTTAGGTCGGCTACCTTCATCTTGCTGATGCTTCTGCCTCTGACCCACCATGTTGTAGCAGCCGTAGCGTTTCTTCTCATAGGATTCCTCACAGTATGGAGTGTGTTCTTCGCTATCACTCACCGCTCCTTAGGGTCACGTCACAGGGATGACGTAATCATGACGGCAATCCCGATCGCGACAGCACTTGTCTACTACAAGGCCGTCTCCTTGGATCGGCTGGAGGTTTTCGCATCTCCGATCAAGGTCGCCCTCATGGGGGCAAGCTTCGTCCTCTTCTGTCTAATCACAATTTGGATACTGTCGCTCAGGTCTCATTCTCGGTTGACTTTCTCCCCGTTTGTGGGTGGTGGATTCGCCCTCTTGCTCCTCATGGACTATTTTGGCTTCTTCTTTCCGTACAGGTCATCTGCCGGGATTTCCTACCTTGCCCTCATCTTCGCCTCCGGAGTCATCGTGGGCTGCGCATGGTACGGTGCGGAGATTGTCCTCGAGACGAGGCGTGCCTACAGTGCGATACAGCTAGGGATGCTCCTTGCCCCATTGACAATCATGGTGTTCGGGATTTCGGAAGGGCTGTCGACGTATTCGCACCAGATTGTCTACAGGGGTTTCGATCTGGTCGATCCTTTTCTGTTCACTGGAATCGCGGCGGCTTTCGTTGCCCTGAAGAGACGGCACGGAAGGCTCTACCCGTGGATTTCTCTGATCGTGGTCGTCTCGCTCTTGATCTCATTTCCTTTCAGCTATGATACGGGTCCCCTTCTCGGCGTCAGGCACGATACCCAGCAGTACGAAATGGACGCAATCTCTTGGATCCGTGATCGGGGGAGTGAGAATCGATTGATAACTGACGAGCGTCTCTCCTACGTTGCCTCGGCCTATTTCTGGTACATCAAGGATGCGAGTCTGCCGATATACCTATTGAGCAATGATTCGATCATGCCCGGTTTCCTTTGCCTGTCAGAGGATAGTTGGACGACATCAGGAGTGAACTCATATCCCCGCGGATTGGTGGTGGATCCAAGCTCCACCTACCAACGAGTCCTTCACTTTTCTGACGTGCTCTACCTCGGGGGACCGGCGAATGACCATGTCGTCGTCTTCCTTGGATCCGCGAATGGCCAGGAAGCTTCTCGCGCTGCGTGAGCATGTGGTCTTGTGGGGTAGCTGTTCTCGTTCTCCAAGGCAGGCTCGAGCAAATGAATATATGCACGGTCTTTGAATAGGTGTCCAGTAGCCGACGGAGTAGTGGGGATTCTGCGAATCGCATTCATCGGCGCGCGGGGGATGGGAAGTCACGGTGGGTTCGAAACCGTTGTGAGCGAGCTTGCTCCACGACTTGCCGCCGAGGGCCTCGAGGTCCATTGCAGTTCTCGGTTGACCCATGATGTGCGGGAAGCCAGAAGTTTTCCGGGAGTGACCATCGACTCTTTTCCCCTCGGATTTCCAGAGAGCTACTCTCTGGGTAAGGCGTTCGAACTGATATATGACTCATTCTTCGTCATCAGATGCAAGTTCATCCTGAAGTGTGATGCGCTGTTCTGCTTTGGCATACCATCTGGCCCGGCTCTTCTCCTGACAAGATTCTCGAGATCTCATGTCGCGGTCAATATCGACGGACTTGAGTGGAGAAGGGAGAAGTTCAGCAGAGTAGAGCGCGCGGTCATCAAGCTTCTTGCTTTCACAACATTTCTTGGCTCGGATGTTCTGATCCTCGACAATGAGTCCTTGCGATCGTACCTTCCGAAGGCCTTTCTCAGAAAGGCAACATTCATCACATATGGTGTGACCCCCATTGAATGTCGTGACTGGAACTCCTCGCTGGTCACAAACGTTCTCGGCCAGAACGCTCCGGAGATGGAGCCGGATCACTATCTGCTTGTAGTCGCACGCCTGGAACCAGAGAACAATATTCATGCGATCATCGAGAACTATCTGAAGAGCTCATCTGCGATGCCATTAGTGGTGGTCGGTGGCCCTTCTTCTGAGGCATATGAGCACAAGTTGCGAAGGTTGAGCGCCGATCCCCCCTCCCCGAAACATGTTCACTTCACTGGGCCAATCTATGACAAACCGTTGCTGGACATGCTGCGCTGCCACTGCCGAGCCTACATTCATGGTCACTCCGTGGGCGGAACAAACCCATCTCTGTTGGAGTCGATGAGCGCAGGCAATTTGATCATCGCTCACGATAACGCATTCAATCGCTCGGTCTGTGGCGACTGCGCTCTCTACTTCTCCGATGCTGAATCTCTCAGGAAGCAGATCGACTTCGTCGTCACGAATCCTTCTTCCAGATTGGCCCTTGGAAGGGCGGCAAGGCTAAGATCGGAGTCGAATCACAGCTGGGACGACGTGGTCGCCGAGTACCGGAGAGTCGCACAAGGGGGGTCTAGTCATCCGGCGACGAGACGATCCTAAGGTACTCTTTCAAGTGTACGTCCGGTGAAAACCGCTTTTGATAAGCGTCCCTCGCTTCGCTTCTCAGGATGTCCAAGGCGCCCCTCCTATCCCATAATGAGACGAGCGCCCTTGAAAGTGCGTCCGCGTCTCCAGACCGGAACGTCATAGAACCTGCATTGCCATCAATGATTTCCGGAATGCCCCCCGCTTCTGAGCCTATGACCGGCACTCCCAGGCTGAGGGCCTCTAGGATTGTCAGCGGGCTGTTTTCGAACCATTCCGAGGGGACTATCTGTGCCGCGGCCCGTTGTCTTATCCTTTCTACCTCCTTCCGTTCGAGGAATCCATGTACCCTAACCCTTCCCTCCAACCCGGACTGTTTTGCGGTCATCTCGACTTCCTTTCTAAGCGACCCATCTCCAATTATGTCCATCGAAAAACCCTGCTCGGACGAACTCATTTTGAAGGCCTTCAGCAGCGTCCGAATCCCTTTATGGATCTCAAGAAGCCCCACATAGGCAATCGAAGTTCCGGTTCTTTCTTCAAGAGGAACAAGCGGGCCTGGGTCCGGTACGAAATTCCTTAGAACATGACTCACCCGAACTCCGTCCATAGCGAGTCTCTTGGCCGCAAAATCGCTGGGTGCGATGACCTTTGTCAGTCTCGGAATGCGGAGGACTCTTGATCCATTGATTCTCCAGAACTGGATAGGTTTCCTCCATCTTGCGCAGCATATCGAACAAAACCGCGCCTTCCAGCATACCTGTAGGTCTGGCCTGAGGAGGTTCGATCTTGGGCAGATCAGGGAATAGTCATGGGATGTGAACAGCGAGGTCTCATTCGCAATGAGGATTGGTTCCCCGATAAAAGCTCGAGTATTGTGCCAATGTATCACATCAGGTCTCAACTCCTTGGCAAGTCGAACAACCTGCTTCCTAGCTCTCCCCCAGAGACCGAGCGACAGCGCAATTGCCGGGTCCGCCCGAGCTGTTGTCGACGAATACTGATGCCTGAAGACACGATCCTCGGGCGCCGGTAGAAGTGAACTGGGTTTTCTTCCTCTGATGGCTCTGTAGACCGCTGGATTGTGGAAGACGTGGACCTCATGTCCTCGGGCGACAAGTTCGCGGGAGAGGTACTCGACGAATACCGCATCTCCCCCGAGATGGTGCGGAGGATAGTGGGTCGATATCATCAAGAATCTTAGGGTCTCCAAAATGCTCTCCTCGCCTTGTTATCGATGATTCAGTCACTTATGAACCTTTTGCAGATTTCGATGACTCTCTTGGTGTTCGTCAACGCAACATCTTGCGAGGGGACAGTCATGCTACGAAGAAGTCGACAATCAAAACGGCTAGACAGAAGAGGATTTCAAGAGCCCATATTCGGTAGACAAGTGATCTCTCCGTGCATCTTCCCTTCTTCATGAAGAAATGCGTCAGTGACTCGATTCTCCCCTCATACGCAAGATGGCCGTCTATATAGTGAGTTGAGTAGTTCTCTCCGCGGAAACTTCCTCTGAGCTTGAGAAAGAACTCCGCGATCATCGGAAGAAAGATGAAGGCGGTTTGAACAAACATGCTTGATAGGATTCCAGCTGCCGCAAGAGTCGCTCCCATGAATAGCATGAGGGTGTCACCTGGAAAGACTATGGCTGGAAACTTGTTATACCAGAGGAAGGCAACCAAGCTCCCCAGGAGCGGTACCAGCAGGTACGCGCCATCAAGTCTGTCATGCATTATCGACAGAATCAGCAGTGTCAGCGCCATGATGATCCCCAGGCCTGTGCCGAGACCGTTGAACCCCTCTAGCATGTTCGCAGCGTTGGCGGCACACGTGACCGCGAAGGCTGCCGCAACTATCATGAACGGGCCAAGGTCCAGTATTGCGATATGCGGGAGAACAACCTTGGTGTCCGCAGCAGTAGCGGCGGCTCCGAGAGGCAGAGCGAGGATGAACGGGAGGATAGCCTTGAACCTCTGCTGCAGATCAAATATGTCGTCCATCATCCCTACTATGGCGGCTCCCAGAATTGCAGAAAGGGAGACGTTCAGCATGTCTATGTTCTTTACTCCATTCAGAGCCAAGAGGGTGCTGACGCCGACGAAGAAGCCAACGACAACCACGACGCCCCCCATCTCCGCAACTTCTGGACGATCGGGCTTGTTTAGGTCCCGGCCGACGATGCCTCTTTGTTTCAGCTTAGGTATGATCCAAGGGACGAGGGCGAAGGTCACTAGGAGGGAGACAATGAACGCTCCTGCAAACTCGATACCGTTGGCCGTTGAGGAGTCCCCCAGCGTTCAGGAACTCCTCGCTAGGCTATCTTTGTTTCGTTTGGCCTACTCTCCGGTTTCTACATTCAGTGCTCGTCTCCCATTCGTCGGCTGTCCCTTATCGAAATGGCTATATTGGTTGGACAGTCCCGCGCCTCGACTCAGCCATCTTTCGATTCACCGATGTTGAAGAATGGCGCGGCCCTCGGAGAGAAAGAGTGTTGAGCTCGAACGGTTGGCTATCTCACGATCGTGAGTCGCCAGGATGATTGTCGCGCCAAAATCCCTCTTGGCAACCATGAGGGTCTCGATTACCCTGTCTGTGTTCTCGTCATCGAGATTTCCGGTTGGCTCATCCGCCAAGATTATCGCAGGACGATTGACCATCGCGCGAGCCACCGCCGCTCTCTGCGCCTCGCCGCCGCTAATCTTGTTTGCGGCTTCGCCGGCAATATCCTCGATATCGAAAGCTTTGAGGAGATCCGCTACGTGTCTGTCGTCGTTCTTGCCACCAAAAGCCAGTGGCAGCGCTATGTTCTCCC
The DNA here is from genome assembly GCA_021789945.1 of Thermoplasmata archaeon. Taxonomy (GTDB): domain Archaea; phylum Thermoplasmatota; class Thermoplasmata; order UBA10834; family UBA10834; genus COMBO-56-21. The sequence goes on from JAJYIS010000021.1 coordinate 13,171, forward strand.
TCACGGTCATGTCCAATAGCAGGTTGAAATCCTGAAACACGAACCCAATATTCCTCAATCGGAATTTCGCGAGTTCGTCCTCGGAAAGCTCTACAAGGTTTCTGTTGTTGACAAGAACGGTGCCTGAATTAGGCCTGTCAAGTCCACCGATGATATTGAGAAGAGTTGTCTTGCCGCAGCCAGATTTGCCGAAAATGGAAACGAACTCTCCTTCAAGGACGGAAAAGGAGATGCCATCGAGTACTGCCTTTCGGCCATTGAACCGTCTGACAAGGCTGCTCACCTCAACTACCTGCTTTTTCATCTTGAGTTCAAGGACTGAGAGGAGACGTATAAATCCCTTCTGCCACCCAGGGTGACATGTGAACGGGATGCCTCCTGGATTGACAGTGTTCTCGGATGAGGCGCGAGAACCCCAGATTCAGGTGTATCTCAGGTCACACAGGCTGCCTGGGTCGCACAATCTTCCGATTCTAAGTCATCGCAACCTGTCCAATCCAACCTTCCGAGCGAAACCAACTAATTCTCCTCCGTTCATCGGGAAGTCTCGTAGTCTGTTTCGTTTCGCGTGGAGGGCGTGGGGTTGACGCAACTGAGGGTCCGGCGAGATCTTCGAACATCCACTGAAGCATGGCAAGTGACGAGGTGAGGCTCATCTGACTGACATGGCAGACTGCTATAGAAAGCCCCGGCTGAGCTCCCTCATGGTTGGCGGCCAGGAGATTGGCATAGCTGGGCTCGCTGAAATCTTGGAGAAAGCACTCGACAGTGCGGATGCTTCCGAAGACACCGTCAGGGAAATTCTGCTGAGGGAGATGAGGGCAAGGAACTACGTTCCCGAGTCGGCCCTGAGCGAGTACATGAAATCTCTGTGGAGCGAGTTCAAGAATGCCCGTGTCAGGCGAAAGGAGCAGCTTGACATGATCTACAGAGGCGTTCCTCGTGAGGAAATACCGTGGTTCCCAAGGGTCGACGAATCGAAGTGCTCCGGATGTAGCTCATGCGTTGAATTCTGCACGAAGAATGTCTTCAGCTTTGATGGCAAATCACGCGTGATAAGACCGTACGATTGTATCGTCGGAAACTCAAGCTGCCGCAGGTTCTGCCCTGAAAAGGCCATTTCTTTCCCGACGACAGCAGAGCTCAGGGAATCACTGGCAAGACTCAAAGAGAAGTACAAGCTCAAAAGTTAAGCCATCATGTTCATCATGGTGGGACGCTCAACTGAGGTGCGGTCAAATGTGTGGACCAAACTGCCAGGGGAAACCGAATGTCAAGCAGATCACTGTAGGAGGCCAGAGCGTGGGGATCTCCGGCTTCGACGAGGCAATGGCCTGCGGGCTGGCGCACCTCAAAGGGTCAGACAGTGAACAGAAGAAGGCGCTCATGGACGAGCTGAAGAAGCACAACTATGTCCCGGAGAGCAGAGAGGCCGAGTATGCAGCCGCGATCTGGGCTGAGTTCAAACCTCTCCGGTCGAAGCAGATGGGCTGGCTCGACGACTCCTACCATGGCATCCCGAGGGAGGAGATCGAGTGGCACCCTTCGATCGACTACTCCAAGTGCTCGTCATGCGGAGCATGCTTCAAGTTCTGCAAGCGCGGGGTCTTCACATTCGGCGACAGGACGGAGGTCACCAATCCGGCAAGGTGCGTCGTCACCTGCACCGGCTGCCTTTCATCGTGCAAGGAGGGAGCCTTGTCCTTCCCGACCCTGGTGGACCTCAGGGAGCAGCTGAAGATCCTCCGCGAGAAGTACAACCTTGGCAAGTAGCGCGAATCGGCTGCGCCGCTGTCGCCTGTCTGGGACAATCTTTTTGATGACTGACACTTATTAGCACGCAGGTTGTGAGGGGATGAAGCAGTTCAATGTCTTCGTCGAGGACAAGATCGGTGAGCTCGCCCGCGTGACCGAAGCGCTAGCGCAGAGCGCGATAAACATCAGGGGACTGGCGACCGACAAGCTGGGGCCGAGGCACGCGGTCCGGATAATCACTGACGACGAGGTCTCGACCAGGAAGGCGCTCTCGAGGGCCGGGCTGCCGTTTGAAGAGTCGGACGTGCTGGTCGTCGACCTGATCGACAAGCCCGGCGAGATAGCCAGGTTTGCCAGGAAGGCGGCGAAGGCCGGCGTGAACATCAATTCCGTGTTCCTGCTGGGCAGGAAGGGGACGCCCGCGGCGCTGGCGCTCGTCGTCAGCGACACCAAGAAGGCGGAGGACTTCCTGAAGGAGGGCCAGAAATAAGCTCAGTCCTTCTTCTGCGAGCCGAGCTCGCTCGACCTCTTCGCCGCGACCTCGACCGCGTCAATCAGAAGCGCCTTCAGCCCGTTCTTCTCGAGCGAATGCAGCGCGCTTATCGCGGTGCCACCCGGAGAGGTCACAAGGTCCTTGAGCTTCGCGGGGTGCTCCTTCGTCTGCTGGATCAGCTTCGACGAGCCTATGAGCGTCTGCACTGCGAGGGTGTTCGCCATGTCTCTAGACAGGCCTACCTTGACGCCTGCGTCCGAGAGCCCCTCGAGTATCTGGAACACGTACATCGGGCCGGTCCCGCTGAGGCCAGTCACGGCATCCATCAGGCTCTCCTCGTCGAGATCGACGACGACCCCGACCGACTCGAAGATGTGTCTCGCGGTCGCGAGGTCTTTCTCCGTCGCGAACTTGCCCCTGCAGATGACCGTCGCGGACTCCCTGACCACTGCCGCGATGTTCGGCATCGCCCGGACCACGGGCACCTCGCCTCCGAGCCGCTTCTCGATCGATGATGTCGTGATGCCCGCAGCGACTGACAGCACGAGCTTGTCGCCCTTGACGACTGGCTTGATCTCGTCCAGCACGTGCGTCATGATCTGTGGCTTGACTGCTAGTATGACGATGTCCGCCCAAGTGGCGGCCTCGATGTTCGAGTGGGAGGCCTTGACCCCCTTCCCGAGCGCCTTGAGCGACTCGATCTTCTCCTTCAGCGGCTCGGCGATCATGATGTTCTCGGGGGACGCCCACTTCGTCTGCAGGATGCCCTTCGCGAGGGCGACGCCCATGTTGCCGCCGCCGATGATGCCGATCTTCTTGCTGTTCATGATTGACTTCCCTTGGATGACCCTACAGCCAATTTGCCTGGGATATTTAACTTGCAGTGTATTAATGTGGTCATCACTGGCCCTCCCTCAGGTGACATTGAGCCAGAGGTGGACCTCCCTGTAGGCGTTCTGGTCAATGGTCTGCCCCTCCGTGTAGAGCAGGAACTGAAGCTTCCAGGTCCCGGGCGAGGACACGCTGAAGTTGAAGGTCGTGTTGTAGTACTGCAGGTTCTCAAGCGAGAAGTTCTGGGAGATCCCGACATAAGGCGCGAGCGCGTGGGTCGCGTTCCAGTCGATGCTCGTTCCACCGACCGTGAAGTTGTAGTCCGTTTGGTTCGTCAGGACGATGACGATTGAATAGTTCATCGGCCGGTGCTCGAACGATTCGACCGACAGGAGCACGGTCTTGTTCTCCCCGACCGTCATGTTCCTAGGGTAGTCCGTGGCCATCCCGCCAGGCCCGAGGATCGCCAGCTGCGTGAACCGCTCGCCCACGCGCGGGGTGGTGATGGCCCAGGCGAACACGACCACTGACGCGACGAGCATCACGACGATGCCGACCGTCAGCAGCTTGTCTATCAAGGGCATCCCGGCCATGTCCAGCTTCGCGTCAACGACTATGGCGAACCTCTCGTCCGAGGGGAGCCTTATCCTCCTGTACCATCCGACGAGCGATGCGAGGACGATGAAGGCCGACACTGACGCCAGGATCGGGTTGAGCCTTATCCCCAGGGCGTGAAGTTCAGCGCGAGCCCGATGAGCGGGACGATCGCGATGCTGAGCCCGAAGCTCAGCGCGGCTCGTTCGATGCCGTCTATCTGGTCGTTCTCGGGGAAGAGCGCGGCCGTCGCCGCGTACCCGGGCAGGAAGAGCACGAATATCAGGCCGAGGACCTGCCTCAAGGCGTTGTCGGGAGCGACGAAGACCATCAGGATGAGCAGGAGCGCAAGCACCATGCAGGCCATGAGGTCGTAGGGCCGGTCTCTGATCTCGAAATGGACGCTAAGCGGCCTTCTCTTGCCCTCTGCCATTCTGGTCTTGATGAGAAACGTGATAGTGTATATGAAAGCTAGCCCGGGCTTCGCCAGCATATTATAGACGGTAATCCAATCGCGCGTCAGAGGGCTCGCGGACCGAGCCGGCTCGCCGAGGGCGCTGGGCCATGTTGATCTCGCACAAGATATTCGTCAGCATGATGGTGTGGACCGCCATCGCCGTCCTCATCTCGCTATCGGCGGGCATCGAGGTCCTCGTCACCCTCGAGCTGATAGGTCTGCTCGTCGTCCGCGAGCTCACGGACGGCTTCCTCTCGAGCGAGCTCCGCCGCCGGATGGACCTGTTCATCTACGCCGGGCTGGTCGTGTTCGTAGTGGTTGTGCTCAGGCGCGTGCTCCTCGTGCTTTCGTGATCACCGCTTCTCGGTCGCGCCCGCGTGTCGTCTGTTCGCGCGGACAAGATACCTGACGAGCCCGATGCGCCATTCCGGATGCTCCTTGGCTATCCTGTCGATGATCTCGTCATCGCTCATCTGAGTCCGCGTGGGGGCCTCCTTCTTCCAGAGACGGTCCACGCGGGTGAGCCTCGTCAGGGTCCGAAGCAGCTTCCGTGTCTGTGAGACAAGGAAGGAGAGGGCCAGGTCGACGAGGTCGGTCGTGATCCACAGGGTGATAAGGAGCGCCAGGCCCGCAATCGCGATCTTCGCGTTGTCCGACATCTTGCCCGTGAAGACCATCGTGACGGAGATCGGGTCGAAGAAGTTCCTGTGGCTCTCGTCAAACATCACGCCCGTCCTGCCTTGGCAAACGTAATCGATGAGATTGTTCGTCAGGATCGAGTTGTCCATGTATCCGCTCATGCTGTTGATCAGCACGCTCGGGTCGCTCAGGAGCAGGATCGTTCCCTGTCCCAGCGTCTCCCTGGCCATCATCGGGAAGGGTCCCCCGGGCTCTCCCCATTCCCTGAGCCTGTCGCCGTTCGTGTCCAGCCAGCTCCCCACGCTGGACCTCGCGAGGACCTCGGTGGTCGACGAGTTCACCAGCAGCGAAGATGGATAGTTCATCAGGACGGTCGTCACGTTGGCGGTCGTCGGGTCCTTGACGAAATCGAACACGACTGCGAACTCGGGCTGCTTGTCGAAGGCCAGGTCGAGGACCAGGTCATTCGAGAACCGCGATGTCGCGTTCATGCCCTTCAGGAGGCTGTTCCCAGAGCCGAAGTCGTCTGCCAGGAGCAACCTGCCCCCTCCTCTCACGAAGTCCCCGACGATCTTGCCCTCGGCCGCCGTGAAGGCCTTCTGCGGGCCTATGATGACCAACGACGATGTCGTCGGCTCCAGGTTCATGTCCTCCAGGCTCTGCTGTGCTATCGTGATCTCCGTGCCGGAGGACTGCGTCTCGAAGGTCGGGACGAACTTGCCCAGCTGGAACGTGTGGACCGCGAGCTTGCTCGTGCCGTTCCATCCGGAGTTGTAGATCGAGAAGTCCGCGGTCGTCGAGACGACCGGCGCGGTCATGCTGATCATCAGCAGGGTGATGGCTATCGCCAGCGCGGCGACGGCGGCATAGGCGCGCTTCAGCCTAGCTAGCACGCGTCACCTCCGGACCCCGGGCCGAGATAAGCCCGGTCATCGCTGTGCTCATGCTGATCGCGTCCTCGTCGGAGAGCGAGCTGCCCGAGAAGAACGCGCGCTCGAAGAGGACGGTCACCTTCTCCACGGGCTTCGAGGGGTATCCGAGCGATTTGAGCAGCCTCGCGACCTCCCAGTGGGTCATGCTCGCCCTCAGGGATACCCGGCCTCTCTTGATCAGGAAGGACAGCAACCTCTGGTAGTAGACGACGATCCTCTCGTTTGGCGTGGAAGGTGCTTCGGCAGCTTCCTTCAGCTCCGCGATGAGCTCCTCGGCCTTGAGCTCAGCCACTGGCGCCGCCCCGACGGCAGTTGCGATGTCGAGGATCACGCCTTGTCGGGCAAGCACCTTCTCGGTCGCGTGTCTGGTCCTTACCTGAACCACCCTGACCGCCAGTCCAACCAACGTTAGCAGCAGGAGCCAGAAGAGGTACGCATACGGGCCGATGAACAGGTAGGGGACGATGATGTCAGGCGAGAGACCCTGCCCCCAGTTTCCGAGGAATGGGAAGAACGGATACGCCCCCGTCCTCGGGCCGATTACCGTGAATCCCTGTTCGTCGAACGAGTATCGCCAGATTACGTCCCTGTGGACGAACTCGGCCTTGAGGATGTGACTTCCGAGCATCATGTTCGAAGCCGGTATCGAGAAGGCGAACTCCCCTTGAGCGTCCGTGGTCAGGTTCTCGACAGCCACATCGTCGATGGATAGCGTGATTTTTTGGCCGCTCAGGAGCTCGGTCCCGTTGGCCCGAAGCGTGCCGTTGCCCACCAGGTAGTTCATCTGGCTCAGCCGGTTCAGGAACAGCCTCAGGCTCACGTTCGTCGGTATGTTGACGTCGAACAGCTTCAGCGCTGACGAGCTGGATGCGTAGGGCAGAACGCCCGAGTACGAGGCTTGGGCGGAGTGAGAGCCGTAGCCTAGTCCCGCAGCCGGAGCCGTGTAGGTCAGAAGGCCGCTGGCGTCAGTCACGACCGGGATGCTCCCGTTGTCCAGCGCGAGGATGCAGGAGGCGTACTCCACGGCTCTCCCTCTAGCGTCCCTGAGGGAGACGGTCGCGACCACCTGCTGGTCTATTGTGAACTGCGTGCCGCTCAGTGTAAGCGCGAGAGTGGTCGGTATCAGCTTCACGACTATCTGGACTGGGTCCGAGGCGAGCGACCCGTTCGGCGTCAGCGCGGTCGCGACGATGGAGTGCGGCCCGAGCCAGCTGGAGTTCAGCGGGATCTCGTACGAGAAGGCGAACTTGCCGATCGATGACGTTGCCGCCTGCGTGAGATTCTGACCATTCATCAGTATGTCGACGGTCTTGCCTGATTGGAATGCGCCGCCATAGTAGAGGTATCCGCCGCCGAGGATGGTGTCGCCGAGGTAGTAGCTGTCCTGTGCGATCCAGAGGATGATGAACGGCTGGGTTTTGTCCCAGGATGTCTGTCCCTGGATGACGGCCTCCATCTCGAGCTGGATGCTCCTGAGCAGGTCTCTGAGCCTCTCGATCAGCGGTATGAGCTGGTTGTCGGAGAAGGGCGTCTTGTTGTCTACCGTGAGGTTGACTATGTCGTTTGCCGAAACGAGCATGTCGTCGATCGTGAGGTTCATCTGAGTTATGAGCGAATTGAAGCCCTTGATGGCGTTGACGGCCTGGACGAGCGCCTCCCCGGTGAGGTTCGCCACCTGGGACGCGGACAGGATGTTGTACCGGTATGCCAGAAGTGATACCTCCATCGTCGCGAAGGTCCCCATCTGGTTCGAGAGGTCAGCGAACGGAGGCAGGAGCTGGCTCAGGTTCGTGTAGCTTGAGGCGATGGTCTGTATCTTCTGTAGCAGCAGTTCCGCCGGCGTCAGCAGTCCCTGGACGATCGACAGGTTCTCGCTCACCTCGCCCATGGACTCGACGTACATCGCTGTCAGGGCGTACTCGGAGTATCCGATCGACGAGTTCAGCAGGGCGATCACGGCGTCTATGTTGGTCCCGACGAGGTCGTAGTTCTCGTGGGGGATCGGGGTGTCGGCCGCAGACGAGTTCGTCGGCACCAGCATTGTCATGAAAAGCAGGGCCAAAGCTGGTGCGATGATCCTGTTCGTGAACGCTCGACTGCCAGCTGAGATCCTTCGGGGCAAGCCTGAAACAGATTGCATCGGCTCTAGAAAACCTTATCCTTTTCACGCCAGACGGGGCCAGTATCTCCGAGCGCTTCGGAGTTCACCATTCCTGGAGCCTCAGCTTGAACTCGACCATGTCCTTGCTGTTGTCCACGGATTCGACTTCGATCCTCTTGTCAGTAGCCCTTGCGGCTGCCGAGAGAAGGCAGGCGCAGCCGACGCACTGGAGCTGTCTGCAGGTGTCTGGCCATTCCTTCCGCACCGTCCTGCAGGCATCCAGCAGGCCGCTGTACTCGACCCTGAGGACCGTCCTCCCGTCTCTCTCCTTGAAGTGGAAGTCCCTCATCAGTCCGAGTCCGTGCTTGAGGATCTGCATTGTCCCCTCGGCCGCCTCCAGCCCGGCGCCCTTCAGGCCAGTAGACAGCTCCTTCTCGACATCGTCGAGCAGTCGCAGGCCGAACGGCTCGACGATGATCCCTGGCAGAGATCCGTCCTTTCCCGGGGACAGGGCGAGCTCGTCCGTGAGGGCCACCGGCGGGCTAGTGGCGTTCCCTGAGACCGGTATGAAGACGCGCTCCCGGGTCAGGCCGTGCATCGCGGGAAGGTAGGTCGCATTCCCTTTCAAGGCGAGGCCTCGCAAGGTATCGTTCGCCATGTGCGCCACGGAGACCATCTCCGAGGAGGAGACGGTCCTTGGCATGCTTGGCTCTCCCAGGAGCGCGATCGCGAACAGTCCCATGAACAGTGCACCGATCGCGATGGCGAGGTAGGCGTTCCTCTCGTTCTCCAGCCCGTTGACCCTGTCCTGGAGGAGAGGATCGTTCGTGGAGCCTATCTTGTCGATGCCCGTCTGCGCGTTGTACGCCAGTAAGAGCAGGACAGCGCCGACTATGACCAGAGCGATGCCAATCATTGAGGGCGTGGACAGCCTGCTCCTTTGACCGATCATCGGCAATCGTGCCGACCTCCCTGCTACGTGCGTTGAACTGCGAACTACGATTTCTATGTGCCGATTGAGCGAACCTCGGTGGGTCGCTTGACCGGATCAGGCATAGGTGGCGGACCTAAGCCACAGCACGAACATCGGGTCGACTAGCTCCCCGTCCTTGATGATCCCCCTCGTCTCGAGCTGCTTGGCCGCGCGTTGCGCGTGCGACCTTGATTTCAGCTTGTGCCTTCTGACGAACTCCTCTCCGTGCGGGACCTTGGGCTCGTTGGCCATCGCAAGGAGGTATCTCCTTTGTATCGGGCTCCTGATCGATTCCCAGAGCACGGAGTACATCGGAGATCTGTGCCTCACGAACGAGTCGACGACCGCATCCGTCTGTGCGACAGACGGGGTGGACGATGTGTGCCATAATTCGTGCGCGATCTTCTGGGCGTAGTCCGGGAACCCTCCGCTCAATCCGACTATCATCTCCGCCGCCTCCATCGACAGCCTGCCCTTCGCCGAGTCGAACTTCTTCATCAGGAATTCCTGGAGCAGCGGCGCTGGTATCGGTTCGAGGTCGAGCCAATATGCGAAGTCCGCGAACGGCCCTCCCTTTGCCCGGAACGTGGAGTACATGAACTGGTTGTTGATTCCCGAGAAGATGTAGCTGACGTTGCCGTGCATTTCGAGCCTCTTCCGCATGTCCGCGAGGAACTCGGGGTTCTCGAAGGTCGCGATCTCCTGGAACTCGTCGAGCATCACGACGACCCGCGTCACCTTGCGGTTGGCTATCCTCTCGGGCAGGTCCAGTGCCTCCTGCCCGTCCTCGGAAGTCAGAGTGTCGCGGGTCCCTTTTCTGACTTCCATCATGGGATATCTGTCGCATTTCTCGCAGTAGTATTCTGAATACCGATGGACGAACTTCAGATCGCCCCTGCAGCGCGGACAGACAAGCTCCTCGGGCGGCGAATCTCGCAAGGAGCGGAGAGGCCGCTTAACGGTCCTCTTCACCGGCACATACTTCTTGCAGTGGTAGCAGTAGTGCCTCGAATACTTCTCGACCCACTTCAGAGGAGATCCGCAGCTCGGGCACATCCTGATCTCGGCCCGCGTCTCTATGGGTTTTGTATCGGCCAACCGGTCCACCATCTTCTGCGCCGAGAACTCGATGAACCTCGTCCCGAACTTCTTGACGGAGACCTGCCTGATCCCCTCGATGACGGTCCTTCGCAGCCTCGGGTTTCCGAGGATCTCCCAAGCCTCTGGAGGGTAGAACTCGACGGCTCCGTAGGCTGCCTTCATCGACTCTCTCGTCATCACTTCCAGAAGCGCTATCTCGTTCGTGATCCCGCTCAGGTCGATCGGGACGAAGATGAATTCAGATGCGAATCTTCTTGACAGTTCTGCGAGCAGAGAAGACTTCCCCATTCCGTTGGGGGCGACGATGGCGATGCTCTCCCCGAGGCGGATCGTGTTCTCGATCCGCGAGATCTCCTCAGACCTCCCGGTGAAATCGTCCCTCATTGCAATTGTGCCATAGGAAAACGGGTTTTTCGCTCCAAACACCACCTTTTTCGTTGCACGCTGGGGCGTATCGCACCCTTAGAATTGAATTAAGCGCCGTGCTAGAATATACATTTTTGTATTCCCCATTGAATACTCGGAAGTATCGGAGAATCATGCTGGAATCAGAGCTAGATCGGTGGGCACATATGTAGCAGGACTCCACGCGAATATGAGCTTCGCAGGATCTTGCCGAGTCGATATCAGGTTTGATAATATTGTCTGCTGGCGGCGGGACTGTGATTCCTAAGTTTTATAACCGTGGTGTATGATTCTCTTCCGTCAATTTCGTCGTACTGACTCCGGCAGATATGTGGGTGTTGTGAGTCGGCTATCGCGGACGGGTTGACATCAAGAACGAATAGGGGGGTAAAGAGAGTGGCTTACGTCGATTGCACTGCAGCGAGCTGCAGTGCTGACAAAACGAAGAATGTGCGCTACATGATCAGGGCCGTCTGGTCCGTGGCGATCGTGCTCATCATGATCGCCAGCGCGTTCGCCGTTATGGCGTTCGCGCAGGGTAACCCGACTGTGTGGCCATCGCAGGAGTATTACGTCCCTGGGGAGGTAGTCCAGATCAACGGAGAGAACTGGGTTCCCTATTCTCCCGTGACCATTGTGATGACCCATCCTGATTTTGTGAGTGAGAAGAAGTTCGTTGTGATTCCTGAGTTGTATGGAAGGTTCGCGTGCACGAACTACACGGCCGAAGGAGTCGCGGATTGGCAGACTCCTGTCTCAGTCGTAGCGTCTCAGGCTCAAGGAACTACACTCGTAACCGCGACGACACAGTTCTATGACCCCGCCATATCCCTTCAGGGATACACACTAAGGCCGAATCCAGGTTGGACGGCCGGTGACATCAAAGGCTTCAACGAAGGTGATAGTGTCCCCTACAAGGTGACCCTTGAGGAGAAATCCTTCGGGTCGACTGTGACAGTCACTCTCGGATTCGACTATCGGGACGTGAATACGAACACCTTCGGAATCGACTATCTGACGAAGTACAACATCGAACCCCCAACTTCGCCGTTCAACATCTATCCGAATGCGTCGTTGCCGTTCTGGGTCGATCCGAGCGAAGGGAACCTTTCAGCCCAGACTTACATTGGAATTCAGTACGAGGCCGCGAACCAGACGCAGGGACCGAGAGACCTTCTTGTCTGGCAGTTCACGCTCGTGTTCGCCTCGGGCGCGTCGGACGCAACGGTCCGCTGGGGAGCCCACATGGCTGTGTCGGATGTTCCGAACAACTACTACGGCGCGTCCTACTTCCCCGGATCCTCTCTGCATGTCAAAGTCGTGGCTCTGAACCCGAGCTCCAATCAGGGCAACCGTGACGTGCCGATCGCCTTGGGAGGCCTGTATCCGGTGCTCACGCCGCCTAAAATGACGCTTGATAAGTGGGTTGAGCCTCTTGCCACTCCCGACCCACAGGCGTTCAAGATAGGCGACACGATCACCTTCACGATAAAGTTCAGCAACATCGGCGAGGCGGATGCGAAGTGCGTCCTGATAGACGACTACTTGCCGTCCGTCGTCTCCTATGTGAACGGCTCGGCCGTCCTATGGACATCGGGGAACCCGACTCATCTCCCGTTCGCGCCAGTGAACTACTCATCGACCTG
>JAJYIS010000022.1 GCA_021789945.1 Thermoplasmata archaeon
TGAACTGCTCGATCCCGAGCGCCTCGATTTCGCTCTTCGAGCCCAGCCCGACTGACCGCTCGACCTCGAGCTCGACCGGGAGGCCGTGGCAGTCCCAGCCGCCGATGTACGGGACCACGCGCCTGCCGTTCATGACCTGATACCTCAGGAAGGCGTCCTTCACGACGCGCGTGAGCGCGTGCGCCATGTGGGGAGGGGCGTTGGCGGTCGGGGGGCCTTCGCAGAACACGAACGGCGTGCCGCTAGCCATCCGCTCCTTGACCTTCCGGAGGATGTCCTCGTCCTGCCACGAACGTAGGATACCCTCCTCGAGCCTGGGGAAGGTCTCCCCGCCTGGTTCCCGGTAGTATCTTTCCGTCATAACAGACCCCTCTGGAAGGAGTTTCTATCATGAGCTCGGCAATGAGTGCTAGAATCAGCTAATGATGATTATGGTGAGCTGGTCCGCCGAGTCCATCTGAGCGTGCGAAAGGGTGCCACGGTATTTAATCATTCGCCGGGAGGGGAGTCCGGGAGGCTCAGCCAGATGTCCCGAGAACACACTTCCGCCCCGGGGCCTGGCAGACGCACCCTTCATAAGAAAGTTCTATATATGACCGCAATGATAGCGCCGGACCGTGCATCCCATGGCCTGGGGTGGTGCCTGAGGCCTAAAAGGTGAACAGTGATGGAAGAGCCCCTGTGCAACGTTGAGTTTCTGAAAAGCAACACAACTTACGTGGCTAGAGTTCAGAGCGACCTTGGCGGCCTGCGTGAGTACCGCAGCGGCAGCCTCGAAGAGATCCTCGAGCAGGTCATCATTGACCTCCAAGAAGAGTTCGAGGGGGCGCGCCTCTAGATCCAAAGCGGTTTGCTTGAAGGAACGACGATTCCGCAGGGGCGGTCCGACGCCCTGCTTCATCCGCCGGCTTTTGTCACCACTTAAGAGGCGCCAGAAAAAGCGGATTCGGGCTCCACTAGAGGGGGCGTTGATATGGAAGAGAAAGACAAGAAGGAGTACGAGGATGTCATTTCATCCTACTACAGCGGCGAGACTGTAGCGGCCTTAGTGACCTTCAAGATAGACACCAAGGGCTCGGACAGGGTAGCGCAGAAGATCGCAAGCTTCCCGAACGTCGAGGATGTTTTCCTCGTTACGGGCGACACCGACATCATCGCCAAGGCCAGGTTCCCGAACTATGCCGCCCTCAAGAAGTTCATCGTGGATGATGTGGCCGAGATCGAAGGCGTGAAGGAGACCCGGACGTTCATGGTCGTGACGACCTTCAAGGAGCGCGGGGAGGTCAAGCTGGAGACCGAAGAGGAGCCGAAGAAGTAGGAGGAATGGAAGGATCGTTCTGACGGTGTTTCCGAGAGGTGGATGTCATGGATATGGAAGCAAGGTTGAGGCAGATCATGGAGGTGCTGGACCAGCTGGCTGAGGACACATCGGTCCCCAGAAACATAAGGCGGGGCGCATCGGACGCGAAGGAAAGGTTGCTGCGCAAGGACGAGGCGCTCGACGTCCGCAGCGCGAGCGCGATCATGATTTTGGACGAGCTGGCGAACGACCCGAACATACCGCTGCACGGGCGCACACTGATATGGAACATAATAAGCCAGCTCGAGACCGTGAAGTGATTGGTCAGCGAGACCAATCATAATTTAATATCGTTCTTTGCAATCCTGTCATCGAGCGGCTGTAGTCTAGCGGTTAGGACTGGAGCTTCCCAAGCTTCAAACTCGGGTTCAAATCCCGGCAGCCGCACTTCCATTTGAAGTCACGCGCTTTTCGAAGTCAACTGGATGTGTGACTGCGCTTCTGGCAAACCCATATGAGAGTAGACATGATATCATCGTTGGCGTGATGGAAATGAATTGTCCTGCGTGTGGAAAAGAGAACCCGAATTACGTGATGTTCTGCGGATACTGCGGAAAAGAGATTCCTGAGAAATTCAGGACAAGCGGACAATTCGCGGAGCCTGAGTCTGCGGAGCGTGAGTCTCAGACTCCGAGGTGCTCGCTATGTGGCTCACCGATGGAAGAGGGATCCCTTGGAATCAATGCCTACGGTCCTATCGGGGGTCTTCTCTATTGCGAGAGTCCCATGTGGTATACCAGGAAGACCATGCTGGGAACTGGTGGAGAATCCCTCAATCTGAGTGCTGGGCTGGAGCGAATCTTCTGGATAGATGGATACCGATGCGCATCTTGCAGGAAGATGCTGTTGTCCTACTAGGGCCGTGTAGAGAACGATTCTCGCGAGGGACTGGCGTTTCTCAGGAATTCTTGAGCCGATGAACAACGCTAACACCTTTGCTCATGAGGGCTGGAAGATCCTCTGGACGTCTCGAAGACACAATGATCCGAGGCTGACGCCTTTCATACCATAATTGAAGTCGGAAGAAGAATGTCTGGCTCCTGCCCAGTTCGCATCCCGGCAACCGCACCAAGGCTCTTCCGGCTTGAGGCAATCGAGGCGAAGGGCGGGTCGGCGATCCAATCGAAGCCGACCTTGCATGTGCTCTCATCGCTAGTGACTCCTTCAGACGGGAAGGATAGGCGCCTCGCAATCTTCCATCCCCCAATTCCTAGAGCTTCCTGGCAGGTTGAAGATGAAGTTATTAAGTCGACTTGCCCAATAGGGGGCATCATGGCGAAGAGGTTCCCCATCCTGAGGACGAAGAGACTCGTGCTTCGCGAGGTCACTGCAAAGGATGCCCCGTGGTACTTCAAGCACTTCAACACCTGGGAGATCGTGGACGGTCAGGAGTGGCCCGGGCCCGAGGACCTGAAGGCCGCCAGGAGGGAGCTCAAGCTCTTTTTCACTGACAACTTCAGGAATGGCACAGGGATCAGGTGGGGCATCACGCTCAAGGGGAGCGACGAGCTCATTGGCTCGGCGGGGTTCTACAAGTGGGACAAGAAGACTTCCCAGGTGGAGACCGGTTACGACCTTGACCCCAAGTACACTGGCCAAGGGATGATGACAGAGGCGATGTCGGCCATGATTCAGTACGCGTTCGGGGTCATGAAGGTCAACAGGATAGAGGCCCTGGTCTCTCCGAGAAACAAAGGTTCCCTGGGGCTTGTCCGGAGGCTCGGGTTCCGCAAGGAGGGAACCCTTCGAGAGCACGATTTCTACAAGGGGAGATTCGTCGATGACTTCCTCTTCGCCCTTCTGAAGAGCGACTGGCGACACGGACGCCGATGACCCGAGGACCTGTTGTCGCAGACGGCCCCTCGAGCCCCGGACGCATGAACACACAATCATCTCTTCAAATGCAGGATTCCGACATTCTTCGTCGGATCCACAACCCTCTCCGACTTGACTCCCTCCAGGCGCATGAGGCCGATCTCGTTGCTCATCCAAGCCTTCCCCCTCATGAGATGGCCGCCGAAGGCCTGGTGCTGCTTGTCGGCCACGGTCGCGTGCACATGAAGGCGATTGTCTCCGTCGCTGGAGACCGAGCCCTGAAGCGCGAGAAGCTCGTGGGGCTCTGCGAAGGATTCTGTCAGATAGTTGCCTCTGTCGAAGTACCCGAGCTCGAAGTCTGATATCATCCCCAGGCCGGCCATGATCAGCATGGTCGACTTCTCGTCCTTCACCGCGAGCTTGATTGATTCTGGGATGTCCTCCCCTTGGTCGAGCCTGAGCATCACGAACGGGCCGCTCTTTGCCAGCTCCATCCAACTCACCGCGGGCGGAATGACCACACGATGGCTTTATCGTTCTCCCTGATGGAGGATCCCTGGCTCGGGCGCAAAATCCGGAGGGCCAGCCATCGGCGGGACCGGCGCCTGCATCCCGTAGACCGGAGCAGGCATGTCGATGACAGCCGTCTCCTGCTCGTCCATAACGACCGGGACGGTCATGTGGTAGACCTTCGGCGGAGTGTCGGTCCCGGCCACATAGAGGACGCGATGTACCCAGACCATTGCCGCAATCACGACCCCCGCATATCCGGCGGCCATCGCAGCCGCGAGCTCCCACCCCGAGCCCCAGGAATAGCATATCAGGAGCGACGCCAGGACGGCCCCGAGAATGATCGTCGACACAAGGCGAAGGATCGGCTTCCTGTCCGCCCTCCCGACCCCGATGTCGGAGTAATCGACCCTGGCCACGATATCGCCCAGCTCCTTCCGAGTCGCCAGCAGTATTCCGGCGACGATCGCGACTCCAACGATCAGGAGCAGGTCCTGAACATACGGCGGCCCTACCAGGACGCCGACGCAGACGAACACCAGCGAGATGAGAAGCGCCGCGGTGGCCCTAGCGCCCTTGAACGAGTTCATGTCCGAGGGCAGTATGACCTTGCCGAGGGTCCTTGAGACAATCGCGCCTGAGAATTTCAGAGACTGCGGGATTACCTTGGTCAATGCGGAAGCCAGCTTCGCGGAGTGCTTGACCAGGGGAGGCGTGATCGCGCTCATGATGAAGCAGAAGGCGCCCGCGAACGGGTTCAGCTGGGCGCCCATGGTCGCGTCCTTCACACGGCTCCCGACGCTGGCATATAGTATCGATTCGACGCCCCGGCCGCACATGCTCGTCCCGATGGTGGTGGACGCGCGCGCGGAGAACCCCATGAAGTATGTTATGGCGGAGAGCATGAAGACCTCGTAGAACAGGACCAGAGGGACGGCCAGGAGTATCATCAAGTAGATGGACCTGAACATCGAAGGGTCGATCATCATCCCGAACGACGTGAAGAAGATCGCGACGAAGGCGTCCTTGAACGACTCAAGCTTGGCCTCGACCTTCTCGGTGACCTTGCTCTCGGCGAGCACCATCCCGATGAAGAACGCCCCTATGATCGGCGGGACGTTCATGAGTGACGCTATGCCCGATGTGAGGAACACTATCCCGAGCGCGAACAGTATGAAGAGCTCGTCGTTGTCGATCTTCTCGAAGAAGGAGACGACCCTAGGGACGGCCCAGACGGCGACCCAGACGAAGAATGCATAGAACGCGCCCACCCCGAGCAGGAGGCGCCCGTAGCTTATCGCGCTCGCGTTCGGGTCGACTATCATCCCGCTCGCGACCGCCAGTATCAGCATAGCGATGAACGTCTCAACCACCACGAGGCCGATGAGGAACTCGACCTCAGGGCTGGACATGCGCTTCAGGTCGAACAGCACCTTCATCGCGATGCTCGTGCTGCTCATCGACACGACACCCGCGAGGAATATCGAATCGATGAGCGGCCAGCGAAGGATAGACGCGAAGATGAACCCGACGAACAGGCCGACGCTCGTGTCGATGATCGCGAGGATGATCGCCGGCCTGTGTGTCCTCTTGAGCTTCGAGAAGGAGAACTCGAGTCCGACGAAGAACATCAGCATCACGAGCCCGACTTGCGACAGCATGTCGGCGAGGGTGGTGTCGGCTATGAGGCCGTGGTACGTCAGCCCGAAGAGGCTTATGCTCATCTTCGGACCGATGAATATTCCGATGATGATGTAGCCTATCATCACGGTCTGATTCAGCTTCCTAGCCATGGTCGCGGCTATAAAAGCGAGGAGCATGATGGCTCCAAGCTGGAACAGAAGCTCCGACTCGGAGATCATCCTGGCCTCACCGTCCTGAGGCGGAGATGATGTCTCCTAGCACAGGAAGAATCAACCTGCATCCCATCTGAGTGCTAATGCACTTTGTCCGTACTTATACCTTGGCAGAAGGAGGGGACGGCCAGGCGGATGGAGCCTAGTAGCTCTTGAGCTACTAGTGGAGTCACTTGAGGATGAACAGCATGACGATGTAGACGATATACAGCGAGCCTGAGGCGAGCATCACGCGATAGCTGATCCCGTCGTTGTGCCTGATCGAATAGAACAGCCACATCGAACTGCCGATCGCGATGACTATGCTCGCTATGTTGATTGGCTCCAGCTGCCAGCTCGTGAACAGCAGGCCGATGCTCACCGGAATGCTGCTCTGGAAGACCATCGCGCCTGTTACGTTCCCGAAGCCCAAGGTGTCCTTCGAGCGCAGGTACCAGATCACGCTGTTGAACTTCTCGGGGAGCTCGGTCGCTATGGGTGCTATCAGGAAGGCAAGGACGATCGGCGGGATGCCTACTGCGGACGATACCGACTGCACCTCGTTCACGAATATCTTGGCGCCGACTATGATGCCCAGGAGCGCCGCGAGCACCTGTAGCAGAATGAGGGCTAGACCGATTCTGCCCTTCTCGGGGTCGACCTTCGTGATCCTGCACATATACAGAGCGGGGCAAGTGTTGTCCTTCTCAGTCGCCTCGTCCCTGAGAGTCTTGTTCAGATAGAACCCGTACGCGAGAAGCAGCACCATCGCGGCCCCGTAGTTGATGAACGAGTGCCTGAGGCTCGGGCTCAGGCCAATCAGACCAGTGACGAGCGCGAGCGAATACGCCACCATGAAGTACTTCATGTCGCGCTCGGCGTGGTCCTTCCTGAGGCTCAGCCTGGGGCCACGCCGGCCGCGCCTGTAGCCGTACCACACCGCGATCCCGCCTATGAACATCGCGAGCGTGCCGAGCATGAACGGCGCTCCGAGGATCGCCCCCTCGCCGATCTCCTCGCCCTCGCTGGCGGTCCCGAGGAATATCGCTATCAGGGGAACGATCGTCTCGGGCATCGCGGTCCCGACCGCCGCGAGCACGCTGCCGGTCGCGGTCTCCGCGAGCCCGAGCCGGCGCCCGAGCCACTCGATGCCGTTCGTGAAGATCTCGCAACTGAGGAGTATAACCGCTAGTCCCGCGAGGAGGAAAAGTACTACCGTCAGCTGCACGGCCCTAGCACCGGCGATGCCTATCATTGCTCCGTACTTAAAGGATTCTGAAGGAGTACCTATCCTCCCAGAATCAGTGTCAGGTCGGAAAAGCGAGCCCACAAGGATTAAGTAATCACAAAAGCTGACTGGCTACTGATGGTGAGCATTCTAAGAAGCAGGGGGTTCAAGACCCCTCTGCATCTCAGAGTCCTGTACATCTCCACCTTCATTCTGCGGACTGCTTTCGGGGCGCTCCTTCTCCTGATCTCGGCCTATGTGGCAGGCGACAAGGGACTGCTGAACGTG
Organism: Thermoplasmata archaeon; assembly: GCA_021789945.1. Taxonomy (GTDB): domain Archaea; phylum Thermoplasmatota; class Thermoplasmata; order UBA10834; family UBA10834; genus COMBO-56-21. The sequence continues at coordinate 7,037 of JAJYIS010000022.1, forward strand.
GCGATCATAGCGGTCCCCTATCCTCTGGCGGAGATGGCGACGGCGAACTACTTCGGACTGCTGAGCGACCGAATAGGACGAAAGCCCATCATAGTGGCGGGCACCACGCTCGCGGCCATAATCGTCGCCCTGTACACCCTGTCGAACAACGTGTGGTATCTCACAACGCTGCACGGAATACACGGGATCGGGGCTGCGGCCACGGTGGCGCCAGCGATAGCGATGATTGCCGACAACGCGGACTCGAAGGACCGCGGGCGGCAGATGGGGTGGTTCGACTACTCGACTTTCCTAGGCTACATCATCGGCGCTGTCGTAGGCGGATTCATGATAGACCTCGTGGGGGCCAAGGTCGGCTTCCTCATCATAGCTCTCCTTCTGGCGGTTTCCGCAGAGATGCTCTTCGCGCTTGTGAAGCACGAGCCGGCCAAGACGGAATCTGAACATGGGACCGGCTTCGCTGCGCTGAGGCGCGTCTTCAAGGTTCGCGAAGTCAAGCTCATGTTCCCCATCTGGCTGATAATCGCGACGCTTCTGGGGATCGCCATCACCTACCTCCCGATAATCATGCTCAACTCGAACATCTCGGGGACGACCATCGGAGTCATGTTCGCGGCCGCGGGGGTCGCCCTCGGCCTGCTGCAGCCCTTCTGGGGCAAGGTGTCCGACATCGTCGGCAGGATCCCCGTCATGGCATACGGGGTGTTCAGCATCCTTGGGATCGTAGTCATGCTCCTGGCGTTCCCCAACTCCGCGTTCACCGTCTCCGACGCCGGCATCAAGCTCCACTGGCTGGGCGTGATCCCTCTCGGCATCATGGGCCTGGGGGCCGGCGCGTTCGTCCCGTCCGCGCTCGCGCTCATGGCCGACTCATCGGACGAAAGGAGCTATGGCGCGACGATGGGACTCTACTCCTTCGCGCTCGGGTTCGGGGCGTTCATCGCCGAGGCGATGGGCCTCGCGATAATCGCTATAACCGGAGAGAAGTCCGCTCCGGGCTGGCTGCTGTACTTCGCGGCGGCGCTCATCGGGGTCGCCGTGCTCCTGATGATAATCTTCTTCGTGCTGACCGTGGTGAGGAAGAGGCTCGCGAACCGAAGGCCTGCGTCGCCATGATCGAGATCGACGGCTCCCGCGGGGAGGGCGGGGGACAGATCCTGAGGACATGCGTGTCGCTCTCAGCGGTCACTGGCGAGCCTGTCAGGATATCGAGGATACGAGAAGACCGACCCAACCCGGGGCTCCAGCCGCAGCATGTCACGAGCATCGGCGCCGTCGCGGAGATCTGCGGGGCCGAGGTCGAGGGATTGTTCGCCGGCTCGAAGGAGATAGTCTTCAGGCCGGCCCAGACAATAGGAGGAGGCTTCGAGTTCGACGTGGGCACCGCCGGGAGCATCTCCTTGGTCGTGGCCACCTGCCTGCCGCCGCTCGCGCTCGCCAAGGCAAGGACCACGCTCACCGTCAAGGGCGGGACCGATGTCAGATGGTCCCCGCCGATCGACTACCTGAGGTCTGTCCACGTCCCTCTGCTGGAAAGGTTCGGGTGCGGATGCGACATCGGGATCGTCTCGAGAGGGTTTTATCCTGAGGGTGGCGGCGAGATCTCAGTCGAGGTTTCTCCGGCGGGAGCGCTGGGCCCGGTCGACCTCGGGTCTCGGGGCGAAGTCCTCAGGGTGGAAGGCGTATCGTACTCACAGAACCTGCCTGAGCACGTGGCCTCCAGGATGAAGCACTCGGCCATCAAGAAGCTCCTGGACTTCAGGGAGGTCAGGATCGAGGCCGACCTGAGGAAAGGACCAAGCACGGGCGCCGGGATCGTGCTCGCAGCGGTGTGCGAGAACACGGTCATCGGCTCGTCCGCGCTCGGCGCGAAGGGCGTGCGGTCAGAATCGCTTGGCGAGGGGTGCGCGGAGGACCTCATGGACACCCTCAGTTCGAAGGCGACCGTCGATGACCACATGGCCGACCAGATCCTGATCTACATGGCCTTGGCCGGAGAGGGCTCCAGGATGGTCGCCGAGCAACTCTCGAGACACGCCGAGACGAACATGTGGGTCATCGAGCAGATGCTTGGGAAGAAGTTCTCGGTCGACAAGAGAGAGGACTCGGTCGAGGTCCGCACGGTCTAGCCGTACATGTTAGGCCTCGCGGGCGTGCGCTCATCCCGCCTCACCACGGCCTGCTTCTGTATCTCCCTTATGTGCTCCTCGATCCGCTGGGCCTCCTCGAAGAGCGGCTTGGCGTCGAACTCGATCCCCAGCAGGAGCTCGTCTATCGCCTCGAGCACGAGGGCCGCGGCCTTCGCATCCGGGAAGTCGGGATGCGCCTCCGCCAGCAGGGTGAGGACTTCGAAGTCCCGCTTCCTGCCCTCGTTGAGGAGAATGCCGGCGACCCCGGAGATGACCCCTTCCTCGAACGACTGGATCCCGTGCTGCTTCAGGAGCTCCCTTCCGCGCTGCGTGCTCGCGATCCCGAACACGACATCCGATATCTCAGCGCTGTCCCTGAGCTCCGGGTCGACTACGAGCCCTTCGGGCGACACTATCATCTTGCACCTCTGCTCGATGGCCCAATCGATCAGCGTGTAGGAGATCGGACGGATTAGGTTCGGAGGCGCCTGGAACTCCGAGATGAACGCCACAATCTGGTCCCCACCTCGGCCCTTGCGGCCGGCATAGATGCGGACCGGGCTCAGCGGTCTGGCATCCCTTATCAGCGACACCGTCGGGAAGTGGACGGAATCCATGATGCCGATGTGCTCCATCTCGAGAACCTTGATCAGGTAGTTGGCTGCGATCGAGCTCACGAGCCCCACGCTCGGGAAGCCGTCGATCACGGTCGCTCCCTTGAGGTCCATCCTCTTGAGCTCGTAGATCTTGATGTCGTTCCGGTCCATCGCTTTCCTGATGAGATAATCCGCTTATAAGTCTTGGCGAATCGCCGTCAGATCGAGGCGTATCACCGCTGATTCTCAACACTGGCCAACGGAATGCAAAAGGTTCTTACATAGGTCTGCTATGACAACAGCGTGGGCTAGTCTTGAAGGTAGTCATCAACTTCGCGATGTCCGCTGACGGGAAGATAGCGCTAAAGACCAGGAGGCAGACCCGGATCTCGAACGAGGAGGACAAGCGAAGGGTCCACCAGCTGAGGAACTCATCCGACGCGATACTGGTCGGGGTCGAGACCGTAATATCGGACAACCCCAAGCTGACCGTGAACGCGAAGTACGTGAAGAACCCGAGACGCCCGGTTAGGATCGTCCTGGACTCGCGCGGGAGGACGCCGAGGGACGCGCTCGTGCTGAACGGAGAGGCGCCCACGATCATCGTCACGAACGAGAAGTGCACAAAGGAGTTCCCCAACGCCGAGACTATCAGGTGCGGCAGGAAGGAGGTCGACATCAAGAGGCTGATGCCGTTCCTCGAGAGGCTGGGGATCGAGAAGCTCATGGTCGAGGGGGGCTCCAGAGTCATATGGTCGTTCCTGGAATCGAAGATCGCTGACGAGGTCAACCTGTTCGTCGGGAGCATAGTCATCGGCGGAGAGAAGGCTCCCACTCCTGCGGGCGGAGAAGGAGCTGCGAGCGAGAAGACGGTGGTCGAGCTCAGGCTGGTCGGCGCGAAGGTTCTGGGCAACGGCGTGCTGCTCAGGTACGAGGTGGTCAAGTGACAGACGGGGGCCCTCCCCCGAGGTTCGTCGCCGACCACATGCTTGGCTCGCTCGCCAGATGGCTGCGCATGATGGGATATGACACCGTCTATGACAAGGCCCTGGACGACCCGGGCATATCGAAGCTAGCGAGGGCGGAGAACAGGTTCATCCTCACGAGGGACAAGGAGCTCGGGAAGGAGCCGGGCTCGCTGCTGATCGAGAAGGACGACCTCGAATCCCAGCTCCGGGCAACCGCCCAGAGATACGGCCTGAGGTTCGACGAGAACAGGATACGGTGCTCCGCCTGCAACGGGGATCTTGTCGACCTCCCGAAGGAGGAGGCCAAGGGGAAGGTCCCTGACGGCGCGCTCGCGGCCAACCAGAAGTTCTGGAGGTGCTCCAGGTGCGGGAAGCTGTACTGGAAGGGAACTCACTGGAACGGCATAATGGACAGGCTGCGGAAGCTCAGCCTTGTCTAGTCTGGGCCTCGTTGTCCTGACTGCGGATGTGCTCACTTATGATCTTCCCGCTCGAGGAGTTGACTATCATCGCGCCGTTCGTGCCCTCGACACACCAGACCGGGAGATAGACCAGCCCCTTAGGCTCGATCTCCATCGAGCCCTCCTTCGGGCCCTTCCGCTCGATCACCTCGGAGTGGCCGAAGTCCTTGACGATCTCCGTGTGCGACTTGTACTCCTTCGCGACGAGGTCCTGGGCCAGCTTCTTGGCCTGCTCGAAATCGATCTTCGGCTCGCGCTTGGAGTGCGGGAGGTCGATCGAGTCGATTAGCTCGAAACCCCACCTCCAGGTCTCCACATGGCTCGTGAGGCCGTTCACCGCAGCGATGCCAGCCTTCTGCTGGCCGTCAGAGAGCGTGAGGATGAAGTGGAACAGGTAGTGCGGGACCAGCTCCAGCTCGAACTTGTACCCCTGGATCTCGTGCCTGGCGAGGTACTTCACGTCCTCCAGGAGGAAGTTGGGCTTCACTATGCGTTCGGTCCTCTCCTGGGCGCTCTCGAGTATCACGGGTATCGACTGCTCCGGAGGTTCGGTCAGCCTCTGCGGCATGTCGTCCGAGATGACCTCGTCTATGAGGCTCTTTCCAGGGCCGGCGCCCACGGTCTCCAGCTGGAGGCTGCCGATCTCGTGCTCAATCTCCTCCCTGCCCCAGTAGTGGATCCCGCTCTGCTGGAGGTAGGTCTGGACGCTGTCATCGACCTTCCCGAGAGACGCGACGATCTTCCGGCCGGAGAACCCGGACACGTTCTTCACGAAATCCTGGACGTCCTCGAGAAGCATGTCCCCCGCAGTCATGACCACAACGGATATGTCGTCCCGCCTGCCGAAGATGTACCCGTCCTTCTCCTCGACGGAGAAGTCCCTGGACGCCAGTATCTGAACCAGGTGGTCCTTCAGCGTGGCCATGCTACCCCCCGGACCGTCATTGGCACGGCCTCATAAAAGACTTATCGACCTCCTGGGGCTGACCAGGATAACTAGATAGCCTTCGGAAGCCGTTGGTGCCAGCACGAGGATGCGGACGGTCTAGGGATATGAGAGCACGCATGTGGTTGCCTGTCGCGGTCTTCCTCGCAGGCCTGGCCGCAATCGCGTACTCAGTAGCCACGGGTCAGGCGAGCGTCTCATTGGTGGTGATATTCCCCGTGTTCTCAGGCTCCAGCGGGCTGTTCATGCTGGGGGTCCTGCTGATAGTTCTGAGCTTTTTCGTGGCGTTCGCGATGCTCGCGACGCTGGCCCCGTCGGCCGACCCTGACCAACGGACGGAGGCGGCAGGGACGACGCTGGAGCCGACCAAGAGGAAGACCAGCTACGGCGGCGTGGTGTTGATCGGGCCCATCCCGATCGCCTTCGGGTCCGACAAGAACATCGCGATGGCCATGTTGGTGATAGGCGTCGTGCTCGCAGTGGTCCTTATCGTCGCACTATTCATCCTCGGCTAGGAGCCTCTTCGCGACGGCCTCAATCGAGACCTTGTCCTCCTTGGCGATCTCCCGGAGCTCGGACATGATCTCAACATAGGTCTGAAAATCCAGCTCGCGCCTTCTGACGGCTCTGCCGACCGAACGGTCCAGGTCCTCCTTCCTCTGCCTGGTCCTGACGGCGTCTCTGAGGACTTCCAGAAGCGCCGGCTCCACGGCTCACGCCTTCTTGTGCGCCTGGCAGATGTCCACGAACGCCTGGAACATCTCGTACCCGTTGTCCGTGTGCTCGACCTCGGGATGGAACTGGAGCCCGTACAGCGGCTTCTCCTTGTGCTTCATCGCCTGCAGGGCGCAGTTGTCCGAGTGGGCCATGGAGACGAATCCTTCGGGAAGCAGGGTGACCTCGTCGTTGTGAGACTCCCAGGCCACGAACTCGGTCGGCAGCCCCCTGAAGATGTCGTCCTCGTCGTCGACGGTCACCATGGTCTTCCCGAACTCCGGGACCTTCGACGGTCCGGCCTTGCCCCCCAGGTGAGAGGCCATGAACTGATGGCCGGCGCATATGCCCAAGACCGGCACTCCGGACCTGTCAATGTACTCCCCGCAGAGGCCCATCTTCTCCTCGTCGAGGCCCACTCTCGGCGCGCCTCCTGACAGGACTAGTCCGTCGGCCTTGATGTCCGTCAAAGGCGTCTTGTTGGGGATTATCTCGACCTCGACATTCAGATCCCTCAGCACTCTCCACTCCCGGTGAGTCCATTGGCCTCCGTTGTCGACTACTAGGATGCGCATACTGAGGTGAACTGCCCCTGAATATTAAACATCTGCTGAGATGCGGATGACGGCTTTCGAAACGCGCGCAGAAAGCCCATCTGGACGGCCGCCCCAGAGCAGCCTGAGATATATAAGCCGGGGAGTGTCGTCCGGCGATTCGCCGAAGAGCGTCCGCATCGTGCGGGGAGGGGCTCACTCCCACTCGATTGTCGCCGGCGGCTTGTTCGTGATGTCGTAGACGACCCTGTTCACCTTGTCCTTCATCTTGTTGGCGATCCGGCTCGAGATGGTCTCGAGGACATCGTGAGGTATCTTCGAGTAGACCGCGGTCATCGCATCTACGGAGTCGACGGCCCTGACGGCGATCGTGAAGCCATATGCCCTGATGTCGCCCTGAACGCCGACGCTCTTGACCGGCAGGAGCACGGCAAAGTACTGCCACGGGAGCTTCATCTTGCCCGCGGACGCCGCCTTCTCGATCTCCTCTTCCACGATGGAGCACGCCTCCCGGACGATGGCCACCGACTCAGGGGTCGGCTCCCCCATGACCCGGATCGCAAGCGCGGGCCCCGGGAACGGCTGCTTCTCGGCGACCTCGATCTTGAGCGCGCGCGCGACCTTCCGAACCTCGTCCTTGTACAGGTCCCTCAGGGGCTCAACGAGCCTCAGGTTCATCTCCGCGGGCAGGCCGCCGACGTTATGATGCGATTTTATCGTGTCTCGCAGCCCTCCGCCGCTCTCTATCCAGTCGGGCGCGATCGTCCCCTGGACCAGGCACTCCGCCCCGAACTTCTTCGCCTCGCGCTCGAAAACCCTGATGAACTTCTCCCCGATGATCTTGCGCTTCTTCTCGGGGTCTATGACGCCCTTGAGCGCGACGAAGTATTCGGCGCTCGCATCGACGACGATGTGGTTGACCCCGAGCCTCTTCAGCATGCCGTCGACCGTCGCGGTCTCGCCCTTCCTCATGAAGCCGGTGTCGACATACACCGCGAGCAGCCTGTCGCCTATCGCGCGGCTGACGAGCGCGGCGCACACAGTGCTGTCCACTCCCCCGGACGCCGCGATGATCGCCCTCCCCTTCAGATCGCCTCGGAGCGTCTTGACCTGCTCGTCGACGAACTTCCCAGCATCGAACATCTAGACCTCAACTTCCTTGGAATCCTGGATGACATTGTCCTTGAGCTTCTGCCGGTACTGTTTAAGCGCGCCTGCCACCTTGGCGTCCTTGAGCGCGATGATCGCTGCCGCGAGCAGCGCCGCGTTCTCCCCTCTGTCCAGCCCGACGGCCGCGACCGGGATACCCGGAGGCATCTGGACCACCGAGAGGATGGCGTCCAGGTTCAGGGGGCCGCTCACGGGCACGCCTATGACGGGTTTCATGGTCCTCGCAGCGATCACGCCGGGCAACGCCGCAGATAGCCCCGCGATTGCGATGAAGACCTCGGCATCGGCCTCCGCGACGAGCTTGTCGACGATCTCAGGCGTCCTGTGCGCGCTCGCGACGTTGAGCTTGTACTTTACCCCCAGCTCCTTCAGGACCGCGACGGCCTTCTCGGCCACCTTCATGTCGCTCTTGCTGCCTAGGACTATCTGGATGCTCATGGCAAAAGGTAGAGAAGGATAGTTTGTAGAAAAAGGTTTGCGTTCGCGTTCAGGACTTCATGATCGCGACGAGGAACACTCCGATCGCCGCCAGCGCCCCAAGGACGCCCGCGATGATGTACAGGAACGCGTTCCATACGACGCTCGCGAGGTTCACATGGATCACGTTCACGGAGTCCAAGCCCAGGACGACCCACAGAATGCCCACGACCAAGCCTATCACGAGAAGTAGAACGCCGATCATCCTGCTCTTTCCGCTCCCGAAGTACGCCGTAAAGATCCCTGCGAGCAGCATGAACAGGGCGAACACTAGTATCAATACTGTCAGGAACTCCCACGCATCCATGTCATTCACCTTCCACGGACAGATGGTCTAGAACTTTATCCCCGTAAGGGTCTTCGTGTCTATCACGCCAGGTATGGAGCGGACCTTGTCCACAACGACCTGCCCGAGCAGGTTGAAGTCCTCGGCCTCGATCTTGGCTATGAGGTCGTATTCCCCGAAGAGCGGGTGCAGCTCTACGACCTCTTTCACCTTGAGGAGCTCGTTGTAGACCTCATGCTCTTTTGCCGGCGCGGTGCTTATGAGTATAAACCCTACCGCCATCTGGTCCTCACCGATTCGCTATAATGGGATGCTCGGTCATAAACCTTTCGGGAAACGCGGCCCTTCTCCACAATGCTGGCATGACCTCTCCAGCGGGGCCGAAAATCGATAGATCGGCGTATGGTGTGAGATCCGTTTCTTCGAGGTTCATCTCGACCACAAGACCTCCGTTCTTCTTCGTCAGCAAGGGCAATGATGCCGCGGGATGGACCACCGCTGATGTGCCGACGACGAGCATCGCATCGCTAGCTGAGGCCGCCTCCGAGGCGATTTCAAGAGCGCGCTCAGGCAGCTGCTCCCCGAACCACACTACATCAGGCCGGAGCAGGCTTCCGCACTGACACAGCGGCGGGATATCCTCCACTGGCGCATCTAGCTCGATCACGGTCCCGTCCCGGACGCATCGCGCCCTCCATATGTTCCCATGGAGCTCTATGACGTTCCTGCTGCCCGCGCGCGCGTGCATGCCGTCGATGTTCTGCGTGATCACGTCGAAGCGTTCGAAATGCATCTCCATCTCGGCGATCGTCTCATGCGCCGGGTTCGGCCTCGCCTTCCAGATCTCCCTCTGCCTGAGCCGGTACCATTCCCAGGCGAGCACTGGATCCTCCCTGAACCCCTCGGGAGTGGCGAGCTTGCGGAAGTCGTACTTATCCCAGATCCCGCCGGCGCCTCTGAAGGTGGGGATGCCGCTCTCGGCGGAAATGCCGGCGCCTGTGAGCACCGAGACCCTTCTCGCCCTCCTGATCCGCGCGAGGACGTCTTCGGGAAGCTCGGCCTCGCCGCCCCCTATGCTCTGGGCCATCCTCAGACGCACTTCCTGCGGGCCGCCCTGCGCTGGACCATGTCCCAGGTCGGCAGCTTGGCCTGCCCGCCGACGCCCTCGACGATGAAAGATGCGGTCGCCGCCCCGACCCACGCGCACTCCTCGAGCGGGAGGGCCCTCTGGAGCCCCGCGTAGAACCCCGCGCGGTAGCCGTCCCCCGCGCCCGTGGTGTCGACGACCGAGTCTGCCTGGATCGTCCCTATGAGAAGATCGTCGTCCGAGGTCAGGATCCTGCTTCCCTGGCCTCCCCTCGTGTTGACAACCATGTTGACGTAAGAAAGGAGCTCGGGGTCCTCCTTCAGATTGAGGTACGACTTCGCCCTCGCGAGCTCGGAGGTGTTGCAGAAGAAGATGTCGCTGTGCTCCATGATCGCCCTGAGGGACGCCGGGGTGTAGACGTAGTGTATCTCCTGGGCGGGGTCGAAGCTCACGGTCTTCTTCCTGGCCTTCGCCCGCTTGGCCACCTTGAGCATGTATGAGGGCCTGCCCGTGCCCACGTGGACGAACTTCGAGCTGTCGATCGTGTGCGTCCTGATTGGCAGCCTGTCCTGCTCGAGCACTGCCGCCTGATCGACGAACCCTATCTGGTTGTGCTCCTTGTCCGATATCATGATGATGAACGGGGTCCTCTGCCCGCGGACCTTTACGACATCGGTCGTGTCGACGCCGCTCTTCCGGAGGGCCTGCATGAATGCTGGCGGGAAGTCCGAGCCCACATGGCTCGCGAGGGCCGTGGTCACGCCCAAGGTCGACGCGATCCTGGCCAGGTTCGCGCCCGTACCTCCGAAGTGCTCCACCCTGTCCTTGAGCTCGACCGTGGTGTTCGGCTGGGGGAACCCTTCGGAACTGTAGATGACATCGAGAGCCGTGTGTCCGAATACCCCTACGAAGTTGCTCTTCCGCAACGGCCGCACCTGTGGGCACCGTATCTGTCGGCCGGCTCTTGAAAACTCGGATGGGCTGGTACGAGGACGCCTACTGAGGAAGCGGCCTGGGGCCGTCAGCAGGCCAGTCGGACGCCAGTGCCGTCCGGGGACGCGGGCCGTGCGCGGCCCAGGGCTACGTGCCTTCCTTCCAGCTCCGCACGTAGGTCTGCTGCTCCTTCGTGAGCCTGTCGATCCTTATCCCCATGGTCTCGAGCTTCAGCCTCGCGACCAGATCGTCGAGGTGGTCCGGGACATCGTACACGTCCGGCTCCAGGGTCTGCCCGCTGAAGTCGAGGTACTCGAGGCAGAGCGCCTGGATGGCGAAGCTCATGTCCATGATCTCGACCGGGTGTCCTTGGCCGGCCGCCAGGTTGACGAGCCTGCCGTCCGCGAGCAGATAGACCTTTCGGCCGTTCTTCAGTGCGAACTCCTCGACGGATTCCCTCACCCGCCTGTGCTTCGTCGACATCTTCCTGAGGGCCTCCTTTGAGATCTCATTGTCGAAGTGGCCCGAGTTGGCGAGCACGCACCCGTCCTTCATGACCTTGAGGTCACTCGCAGTGACGACATCCTTGCACCCGGTGGCCGAGACTATGACGTCCGCCTCCTTCGCGGCCTCGACCATCGGCTTGACCGCGAACCCGTCATGCCTCGCCTCGATCGCCCTGATCGGGTCGACCTCCGTCACCGTGACATCGGCCCCCATGCCCTTCGCGCGCATCGCGATGCCGCGGCCGCACCAGCCGTAGCCGGCGACGACGAAGTTCTTGCCCGCGATCACGAGATTGGTCGAGGTCATGAACCCGTCCATGGTCGACTGGCCGGTGCCGTACCTGTTGTCGAAGAGGTACTTCATGTACGCGTCGTTCACCGACATGACAGGGAACCTGAGCTGGCCGTCCTGCGCCATCGCCCGGAGCCTCATGATGCCGGTAGTGGTCTCCTCGTTCGCCCCCTTCACCTTGCCGAGCAGCTCCCTGCGCTTGGTGTGCAGCAGGAAGATCAGGTCCGCTCCGTCATCGACCACGTAGTCCGGTCGTATGTCGAGCACCTTGTTGAGCGATTCGTAGTAGTCCTTCGTCGTCTGGCCCTTCTTCGCGTAGGTCTCCAGCCCGTACTCCTCGTTCAGGGCCAGCGCGACGGAGTCGTCCGTCGACAGAGGGTTGCAGCTTGTCAGCCTCACCTCGGCCCCTGCCTCCTGGATGGTGAGCGCGAGCACCGCGGTCTTGGCCTCAGTGTGAAGCGCCATCCCGACCTTCAGTCCCTCGAAGACCTTCTCCTTCACCATCCTTTCGCGGATCTTGCCCAGGACCTTCATGTGCGTCCTGGCCCACTCGATCCGGTTCGTCCCTTTCTCAAGAAGAGCGTTCTTAGCCATGATACCGCGGAGCGAATCGAGGGATGGCCTAATAACTGTTGTTGCCAGACATGCTGGTCCGTGGTCCGGAATGTGGCATGACATTCTTTATAGCCGGGAGCATAGTCACTCTCAAGAGTTCCGCACATGACCGTCACATCCTCGAGTCGGCCGCTCGGCAAGGCCGACCTGCATGTCCACACGAGGTACTCTGGCCTGACGACGGTCAGCTTCCTCCGTTTCCCTGACTCCGTATCCTATCCCGAGGACGTGGTGAAGGCCGCGGAGCGGAGAGGCCTAGACGTCCTGTGCGTCACGGACCACAACTCGATCAAGGGCGCCGTGGAGGCCCGCAAGTTCGCGAAGGACGTCGAGATCGTCACGGGGGCGGAGATGGAGACCCTCGAGGGCGACCTCTTGGCGCTCTTCATCAATGAGGACCTTCCGAAGAGGCGCCCGGCCGAAGAGACGATAGACATGATCCACGCTCAGGGCGGGCTCGCGGTCGTCCCGCATCCGTTCAGCTCGCACTGCGACGCGCTGGGCCGGAGGCTGAAGGGCCTGAAGGTCGACGGCGTGGAGGTGTTCAACGCCGCTCACAGGGACGGGTACTCCAACGAGGCCGCCCGGATACTCACGGGCGGGCTGGACACGGCGTTCGTGGGATCGAGCGATGCCCATGCGACCACCATGGTCGGGAACGCCTACACCACCTTCGAGGGGAGTACTGCGGAGGACCTCCGGCGGGCGATCCTGTCGAAGAAGACCTCGTTCGTGGGGAAGGCGACCCCTCTGAAGGATGTCGTCTGGATGACGGTCAACGTGAGCATCGAGCTATGGAGAGACCTCGCGCTGTCGCTCATAGGCCGGGGCATCGCGGACGGGACAGAGGTCGCGGACGTGGTGTCGAGGATGCGGACCATAAGCAAGGTGGTCTCCGTGATCGGGGCGACGGGCTTCCTCATCCCGCCCATGCCCGCGATCGTCGGGGTGCTGGGAGACAACATCTACCGGCGGAAGTCGAAGTACCACTTCGATGGGGTCATGCGGGAAGCGAACGGGAACCCCTGACAGCACGGAGACTCATCGGTCCAGGAAGCTCTTGAGGTTCGCGGACATCGAGGCCATCGCCTTGGCCAGGTTCTTCTTCTGGTCGAACTGCGACAGCGCGCGCTTCGCCGCCCTCGGGTCGTCCTTCAGGACCTCGACGTTCCTGACCAGCTCGGGGATTGCGCGCGTGACCTCATCGACTATAGTGATGGTCGCGCTTCTCGCCGTCCTCGACATCGGGTTCAGGTCTATCGCGACGGTCTTCTTGCCCATCTTCGCGAGCGCCTCGGCCCTGTCGCCGTCCTCCAGCGGGATGAGCACGACATCGGCGGAGTATATGCCGTCCTTCGAGCAGAGCGCGCGCATCGACTCGATGCCCGGGATCCTCGCATCGGGCAGGAAGCCGAGCACGCCTTTCGCGCCGTGCTCCTCCAAGACCTTCTGTATCTTGGATACGCGGTCATCCGTCCTGTGGAACAGCCCGACCTCGATCTTCGCCCCCGACGCTTCCGAGAGCTCGACGATCTCCCCCGGGCAGAGCGCTGCGACGTTGCCGTTGACCGAGATGACCGGCCGTTTAGCCTTGAGGAAGAGGGTCGCTGCGGCCCTCGACGCCGCCCTCGCCTCCTTCGTCGTCCTCTCGCCGAGGAGATAGTCGAACATCTCCCCTCGGCCGTGGGCGATCAAGCCCTGAGGCACGACAATCCCCTGCCTGAGTCCCTCGACGAGCTTCTCGCGCTGAGTTAACGATGTGAACCGCGGGTGCGACTTGGGAATATCTGTCATGCTATCTTCTGCCACGGACATCCATACGGTCCTTGGGGACCGTATTCCACCCTGAGAGGTGCTCAAGACTTAAATAGCTTGAGAAAAGACTTATATATAACCTCATATATAGGGCCGCTAGCACAAACTATAAATATAATTTGGTGAGCACATTGCGTCTTCTCGGTGTGGTCCAAGACATATCACACGATGGAAGGCTCATCGTGAAGGCAAGGTTCCCACCGATGAACAAAGAAGTTGTGAGGGATAACGTCAAGAACGAGGTAGGAAGGGTCGCGAAGGTGTTCGGACCCGTTCGCTCACCGTATGTCGCGATAGAACCCCGGGCGGGACTCAAGACGCTTGCTGTGCTCGGCAAGGAAGTCTACGTCCAAGAGGAGAGGGAGTATGGCAAAGGTAAGAGAGGAAACTGAACAGATCGAGAGATGCCCCGAGTGCAACAGCTCTCACTTGGTGAGAGACTACGAACGCGGAGAACTAGTGTGCGAGGACTGCGGGATCGTCCTCGACGACCAGCTGATAGACCAGGGCCCCGAGTGGAGGGCCTTCGACGTGGAGCAGGGGGAGAAGAGGGCGAGGACGGGCGCACCGATGACCTACACCATCCATGACAAGGGTCTGTCGACAGAGATCTCCTGGAAGAACAAGGACTCCTACGGGAAGAGCATCCCGACGAGGAACCGGGCGCAGCTGTACAGGCTGAGGAAGTGGCAGCGCAGGATCAGGGTGTCCAACGCGACGGAGCGCAACCTGGCGTTCGCCCTGAGCGAGCTGGACAGGATGGCGTCCTCAATGGGCCTGCCGAGGAACGTCAGGGAGACGGCAGCCATGACCTACAGGAAGGCCGTCAACAAGAACCTGATCAGAGGGAGGAGCATCGAGGGGGTCGTCGCGGCATCGCTCTACGCGGCGTGCAGGCAGTGCAACGTCCCGAGGACTCTCGACGAGGTCGCCAACTCATCCAGGGTCGGCCGGAAGGAGATCGGCAGGACCTACAGGTTCATGACCAGGGAGCTCAAGCTCAAGCTGATGCCCACGAAGCCTCAGGACTATGTATCGAGGTTCTGCTCGGAGCTGAAGCTCTCGGGCGAGGTCCAGTCGAAGGCCGCCGAGATCCTCAAGGATGCGGCGAAGAAGGAGCTCACTTCGGGCCGGGGACCGACTGGTGTGGCCGCCGCTGCGATCTACATCTCGTCGATACTCTGCAACGAGCGGAGGACCCAGAGGGAGGTCGCCGACATCGCGGGAGTGACAGAGGTCACGATCAGGAACCGGTACAAGGAGCTCACGGAGAAGCTGGGCATCGAGGTCCAGCTGTAGGCGAAACTCTCAAACCCCTTCCAGATTCTACATTTTCTTGACGCGCCGCGGGCTATCGCTCACCTGCCGTATCAGTCGGTTTCCGCATGGGAAGAATCGACACACTTGCGGCGATAGATCCAATAGCCATGCATCCTGATCATGAAGTATATCATCACTGAGTAGAACAGCGAGAGAGGGGCGAACTGCAGAGCCGAACCGTAGGATATCCAGCCGGCGGACCAGAGGACAGGAGCCAGCACAGGCGTCGAGAAAGCCACCGCCGCCCAGAGCCATCTCTGCTCTATGCGGTCGACCTCGGATTCGGGCGTAAGCCTCCTCAGGAGGAGCCCCAGCCCGAACAAGCCAGCGACGAAGGCACCGTAGGGCAGAAGCCAGAGCAAGAACCGCCCAGCATCATCATTCGCGCCGATGAGCCAGAAAATCGCAACCAACGGCCAGAGTAGTATCGGTGCGAAGAAGAACCAGGTAATCAACTCGCTGAAGCCGATTTCCCTCATCCGCTTCCTCCTTTGAAGAGCATATGAATCATGCCATAGTTAAGACTTCTTCGGGATTGCCGCACACGGTAGATGGAGCATATTTTTATCTTCCCCGACTATTCGCTGGCTTGGGGACGGACTTTGATCAAGATCGGCATCAACGGATTCGGCAGGATCGGGAGGAACGTGTACCGCGCCGCGCTCAAGAGCAAGGGGTTCGGCAAGGACTTCGAGATCGTGGGGATAAACGACATCGTCCCGGTCGATTGGCTGGCCAACCTGCTGAAGTACGATTCCGTCTACGGCGTCCTTGACATGGAGGTCAAGGCGGAGGGAACGAGCATCGGCGTCGGGGACCACAGGGTGGAGATCACCCAGGTCAAGGACCCTGCCGAGATACCATGGAGGAAGCTCGGAGCGGACGTCGTCATCGAATCCACGGGACTCTGGACTGAGAAGGAGAAGGCCGCGAAGCATTTGGCCGCCGGCGCCAAGAAGGTCGTGATCTCCGCGCCCGCGAAGGATCCGGACATCACGGTCGTCCTCGGAGTGAACTACGACAAGTACGACAGGTCCAAGCACAACGTGATATCCATGGCCTCGTGCACGACCGGCAGCCTCGCGCCCGTCGTCAAGGTCCTGAACGACAAGTTCGTGATCGAGAAGGGCATGATGACCACTGTGCACGCGTACACCGCGGACCAGAAGCTGGTCGACGCGCCCCACAAGGACTTCAGGAGGTCCAGGGCGGCATCCCTGTCCATAATCCCGACCACGACTGGCGCGGCGAAGGCCATCGGGGAGGTCATACCGTCGCTGAAGGGCAAGATGAACGGCATCTCGCTCAGGGTGCCAACGCCGTTCGGGTCCGTGACGGACATCAGCGTTTCGCTGAGGAGCGAGGTCGTCGCTGAAGACATCAACAAGGAGCTCAAGGACGCGTCGCTCGGGCCGATGAAGGGCGTAATGGCGTACTGCACAGACCCGATAGTCTCGAGGGACATCATCGGCAACCCGCACTCGGCGATAGTGGACGCGCTCTCCACGATGGTGATCGGCGGCAAGGGCAACTTCGCGAAGGTGCTCTCATGGTACGACAACGAATGGGGGTACGCGAACAGGCTCGTCGAGCTGTCCCAGAAGGTGCTCTGACTAGGGACGATACCTGTTCAGGCTGACGTACTCGACCTCCTTCTCGGAGACCCTGCCCAGCAGGATCTCCTTCTTCACGCCGTGCGCGAGCCTCACCGCCCTGCTCACCTCTGGCCACATCGTGGTGTAGTCCTTCGGGACCGCGTGCACCAGATACCGCGCGTGCTGCTTCCCTGGATCGCCCTCGTACGCGCGGAAGTGCGAGCCGTACTTGAAGCCCGTCTTCACGACCAGGCCCTTGCCCTTCATGTCCTTGAACGCGTTGAGCCTCAGGTCGAAGTCGGGCTGAAGGGACTTGGCGCGTCGCTTCAGCGCAGCCAGCGAGACCTCGCGGTTGGTCTTCGCGTCCCTGAGCCTAAGCGCCCCGAGCTCCACGAGGAACGAGGCCTCGATGAGAGAGAGCTGCAGAGTCGGACCTATCATCTTGCCGAAGAAGTGGCCCCCGTGGAGCGCGACCGCGTCCTCCTTCAATGGCACGAGGACCCTGTCGGCCAGTATCATCCCCTCGACGGTTCTCGAGACATCCACGGCCTCCAGCTTCCCCTTCGGATGCACCCTCCGGACCTCGTAGTAGGTCACGTCGCTCTCTTCGTCGACTACAGCCAAGAGGAGAGCCTTCCGGACATCCGTCGTCCGGTCCAAGTCCTCCAGCAGCCGGCCCAGGTCGAAGGTCGAGCGCTCGGAGATGGCCGCGACCCACCACTTGCTGGGGGTCTTGTTCGGGGAACCGCCCCTCGGGAACACGCGGAAATCGAGCGGGTGCTGGCCTAGCTTGACGACATACCCTCTCTGCCTGAGCTCCCGGTAGACCAGGTATCTGACCTCGAAGCCCTCGGACATCTTGTGGGCGAGCCGCAGGAGCGCGCTCGTGCTCAGACTCTCGCCCTCGGAGAGGACATCGAGCCGCTCCGACTCGACGAGGTAGAGCGCCTCCATCAGGTCGAGCTTCAGGCTGCCGCCTGTCTGCGGGACCCCGTAGAAGCCCTTGTTGTGTACCTGGCTGGCCTCGGCCTGGTCCTCGATCCATACCTCGGCGCCCTTCAGATGTCCGGCCATGCGTTCGACATAATGCGGTCGGTGGTTATTACCCTGATTCCCGCGAGCGGCCGGACATCCCAGAGAACGGTCAAATAGGGATTCCTCGAATGATACACAATGGGGGGAATAGCGAGGCGGGCTGGAGGATGCCTCGGCCCGGAAGTCCCGGGTCACGGATCCTCCTCGCCCACCGTGTTTTCTCCCGAGGCGCGCCAAAGAAGAAGGGTCGCCTCCCAAATGCTTTGCCAGGGGCAGCGGACTGGGCCTAAGGAGCATCTTCCCGTCGGCCAGTGCGTCGTCTGCATGGCTTGCGGAGGGTGGCTAATTAGCTCTGGCAGAGAGCATGGCTATTTGAAACAAGTCATTCACGAGCAAATGTACGATTTTCGACATTGGTCAATTACTAAGGACGTGAGAGTACATTCGATACGAGGGATTGAATATGGTACTAGAGGAAGGCAAAAGGTGCCCTCAGTGTGGAGCTACGCTGTTCCATG
>JAJYIS010000023.1 GCA_021789945.1 Thermoplasmata archaeon
CTCTGCATGCCACATGTCAGGCACTGAGCGCCGAGGCACAGACGGCACCCCCAAGGGGGCGGCCGGAGGTGAACGGGCGACCGACTCGGGGATCGAGGTACGCCGCCTCTACGACGGTGACGACCTTGCCATAGCGTCTGGTGTCCGTGAGTATCCGTATCTTCTGCTGTTCCTTCGCGATCTGCTCACACATGCACAGTTCTTCAGGTAGTCCACATACCGAGCAAATTCCTGCCATTACTTCGTCTCCTCCTCGTTCTTGGCCTCCGTTTTCGCGGCGGCCCGTTTCTTGGCTCTCTCTCTGACGGGCCTCGGCTTCGCAGGGGCCTTTTCGGCCTTCGTCTGCTTTGCCTTGCCCTTCTTGGCGGGGGCTTTCGCTTCAGCGTTCTGTCTCATCTTAGCCAGCTCCATCTCCCGCATGACCGTGTGTATGCGCGCGACGTTGGTTCTCAGCGCCCTAAGCTTGCCAGGGCTCGCGGGCGCACCGCCCATCGCCGCTATTCCTCGCTCGTGCATCAGCTCGTCGCTGAGCTCCTTGAACTTGAGCTTGATGTCCTCGGGCCGCATCGCCCGGATGTCCTTGGTCTTCAGCAGGGCCAACCAGGTCACGCTCCCTTGTTCTCTTCAGAGGCTGTGGGCTCCGCCGGCTTTGCCTCCTCCTTCTTCTCGGGGGCCTCGGCCAGCGGCTTCGGCTCCTCGGCCTTCTCGATGGCTTGGGTCGGCGCTGGCACGATTGCCTCCGCGGCCGGCACCTGCTCTTCCTTCTTCTTCCGCTTCCTCGCGGGCTTCTTCTCCTCGCCCGGAGCGGCGGGTGCCGCTGGCGCCTCCTGGCCTGGCTCGGCCTCCTTCTTCTTCCGGGCGCGCTTCGGCTTGGGTGCCTCGGGTGCCGCGGGCACTGCCGCCTTCTTCAGCTCCTCCACCGCCTCGGAGACTTTCTTCTCCTCGGCCTTGGCCGCCTCTGCCTGGACTGCGGGCCCCGGGGCCTGAGTCTCCGGGACCGGTGGCGGCGGGATGATGTCGATCTCGTCCGGCAGCTTCGCCTTCGGGTCCATGATCTGGACAGTGACACCCATCACCCCGGGCTTCAGCTTCGCGACCGCGAAGCCCTGGTGCATGAAGTTCAGCTTCGCCTGGCCGCAGTACTTTATGTGGCCCTCCTTGAACTTCTCGGTCCTGTGCCTCGCGCCCGTGAGCTTGCCGGCGATGATCACCTGGCAGCCCCTCGCGCCGGACTCCATTATCCGCCGGACGGTCGAGTGGCCTGCCCGCCTGAAGTGCCAGCCCCTCTCGAGCGCGTTCGCGAGCTTCTCCGCCATGATCTGGGCGTTCAGGTTCGGGTTCTCGACCTCCTGGACCTCGATCTGCGGGTTGTTGAACTTGAAATCCTCCTCGATCGCCTTCGTGAGGCTCTTGATCGCCTCGCCCCTGCGGCCGATGACGAGCCCGGGCCTCTCGGTTATGAGCGTGACGCGCGTGCCCATCGGGGTCCTCTGCACATCCAGCCCTCCGAAGCCAGCCCTGCCCACGCGCTTCATCATGTATTCCTTGAGCAGAACTCTCCGGATGTTCTCGGTGACGAACTTCCTCTCGCTTGCCATGTGATCCCTCCGAGCGCGCCTAGGACGCCTCGACCTCCTCCAGTATGATCTCGATGTTCGTTGTCTGCTCGTTCCACGGGGTGCTCCTGCCCTGCGCCCTCGGCATGTAGGCCTTCTGGATCCTGCCCCTGTGGGCCGCGGCCAGCTTCACCCTCATGTTGTCCGCCTCGAGGCCCTTGTACTCCGCGTTGGACTGCGCGCTCTCGAGCACCTTGAGGATCGCGAGCGCGGCCTTCTTCGGGTACCTCCCAGGGCCGACCTTCGGCTTCGGGTTGAGGAACATCTTGAACCTCGTGTATGGCACCGGGGTCTTCGTCTCCGCCACATCCTTCAGGTACTTCTTCGCGTCGTCCACCTTCATGCCCTTGAGCATCTTGCAGACCTCCCTGCAGTGCTTCGGCGATACGTTGAGCTCGACACCCAATGCCCTCGAGGTCGTCTCCGGGTCCGATTCCTGTGTATATCCTGCCATGTTCTTCGACCTCACTTCAGCGGCATGAACTTCGAGGACCTCGTCGCGCCGACTCCCAGGCCAGAGTGCTTGACGGATTTCCTGGTCAGCGCGAATTCTCCGAGCGCGTGCCCGATCATCTCGGGCTTGATGTCGACCGGCGAGAACTCCTTGCCGTTGTAGACGTGCACGGTCTTCCCCACGAACTCGGGGATGATTGGTATCTCACGCCTGTGCGTCCTCACGGGCTCGCTCGCCGCCCTGAGCCTCCTCACGAACGACTCCTGCTCAGAGTTCAGTCCTCTGATGTAGGTCCGCCGTGCCCTTGCTGGGAGTATCTCGATGATGTCGGCGAAAGGCATCTTCAGGAGCTCCTCCATCGTGTGCCCTCTGTACGTGAACTCCTTCTTCCTGCGGGCCTGGATCTGGCTCTTCTTCTTCCTCATCTTTCTCCGGGCCGCTTTGGCCGAGCCGGTGTGCCTCGCGGACGGCTTCAGCTTCTTCTCCTTGACCTCGGGGGCTGCTCCTGCCGCTGGTGCTGCTGCCGCTGGCGCCGCAGCCGCCGCGGGCGCTGCGCCCTTCGCTGCCGGAGCCGCAGCAGCCTTCCCGCCAGATGGCGCCTTCCCTGCTGGGGCCTTCCCCGCAGGGGCCTTGCCCGAATCGTCCTTCTTCTTCTCGTCGGCCATCACTTCACCTTCTTCTTCCTCTGCGGAGCCAGTCTGCCTACCTTCCTGCCGGGCGGGGTGTTCCTTCCGACGCTGGATTGTGTACCGACGTGCGGGTGACCGCCGCCACCGTGCGGGTGGTTGACGGGATTCATCGCGATCCCTTTGACCTTGAAGTACGCCTTCGCCTTGCCGTGGTACGCGTGGAACTTCTTACCGGACTTGGCGAACGGCTTGTCCTTGTGCCCTCCGCCCGCGACCAGGCCGACCGTCGCGAGGCACTTGTTGTCGACATCCTTGAACTTCCCTGAAGGCATCAGAAGGACGGTCCTCGCGCCATGCGTCACGATGGTCGCCGCTGTGCCAGCGGTCCTCGCGAACTTGCCGCCATCGCCCGGCTGGGACTCTATGTTGTACACCACGGTCCCTTCAGGGAGCAGGCCGACGGCCTTCGTGTTCCCTGCCACGACGGCCCCTCCAGGGCCGACGGTGACCTCCTGGCCCACGGTCGCCCCGTCCGGGGCTATCATGATCTGCTCCATAGACCCGAAATCCACCTTCGCCAAGGGAGCTATCCTGCCGGCCTCGTGCACGAACTCCACGATCGTGCCGGCGCCGGAGGCGAGCCTGGCGTGCTTCGCATCCGTGAACCTGAGGTGCCTGGGCGACCTGTACCGTCCGAACCCTCTTCCCCTTCTCTGAGTAATGAGCCTCTTTCCCATGTCAGCACCGCCTAGAATATCCCGATCCTCATCCCGATCTCCTCGGCCGAGTACCCTTCCTTCAGCTTGATTATGGCGTGCTTGCCATCCCTCTTCATCTTGATGTTGATCTTCTCCACCTTCGCTTCGAACCTCTCCTCGAAGGCAGCCTTGATGTCCGGCTTGGTGGCGTCCATGCGGACGACGAACTCCAGGCGGTTGCCGTCCTTGAGGTCCTGGTTGGGCGTGCCCGACATCGAGTTCATCGTCTTCTCCGTGACATACGGGTGCAGTATGATGGTCCGTCTCATCGCTTCCAGCCTCCCAAGGTCTGCAGCGCGCCCTCAGAGATGAGCATCAGCCTGCCAGGGGCTCCGCCCGGTGCGAGAAGTGAGGCGTTGAGCGCCGTCGGCGTCGCCACATCCACTCCTGGCAAGTTCCGGAAGCTCTTGCTGGCCCCGCATTCCTTCGAGACGACTATCAGCAGGCTCCTCGGGATCCTGTACCTCCGGCCTCGCATCTTCCCTCTGCCGGCCCTGATGTTCTTGCCGTTGATCGCCCGCTCGACATCGTCATAGACCCCGATCGAGGAAAGCGCCTCGACGGCGTCGCGTGTGGTCTTGACGGACTCGAAGTCGTCCTTGACCACGACCGGTACGGTCAGTTCTTCCTTGAACTTGTGGCCGCGGGCCTTCACCAGAGAAGGTTCGCTCGTCGCGCGCAGGGCTGACAACTTCGCGAACATGAGCTCCTTCTTGTTGATCTTCTTTCCGAGATCCTTCTCCACCTTCGGCGGGTGCGCCCTCCTGCCGCCGACATTGTTGGGGGATTGTGCCGCAGTGGACGCGCCCATGAGCCTCTGGACTCTGGATACGCCTCGGCCCTTGCCCCAGGTCTCGACGGAATGTCGCATGCCCGCGGTCGGCGAGGGCGCGTATGGCTGTCTCGCGTTCGCCTCGATCGCCGTGACCGCCCTTCGGATGACATCGGGTCTCAGTTCGGACTTGAAAGACTCCGGCAGGTCGAGCTCTCCCGAGACCTCGCCCTTGAGGTCGTAGACATTGAGCTTTCCGGGAGTGTGCTCGACGGCCTTCTTCTCTGTCTTTATTTTCTTAGTTTTCTTCTCGGCCATTCACTCACACCCCCTGTTTTGATTCAAGTGATATGAACGTGACCTGAGGAGCTTCCGACAGCTTCACCCCTCCAAGCCTGACGGGCTCTCGGAGCCTCACGAGCCGCTTTGAAGGGCCTGGGATTGAGCCGTGCAACAGGACATAGCTGTTCCTGACGGACCCGTAGTGGAGGAACCCGCCCTTCGGTGTGATCTCCTCGCCTTTGTCCCCTATCTTGAGCACGCGCTTGTTGAGCTCGGTCCTCTGGTGGAACCCTCTCTGGCCGCCCTGGGGGACGGTGGGCCGGACGTAGTTCGGCCTCTTGGTCCCGAGCGTGCCGATGAGCCTCCTGTGCTTGCTGTTCTTGTGCATGAGGAGCTTCGTGCCCCACCTCTTGGTCACGCCCTGCCAGCCCTTGCCCTTGGTGACGGAGGCGACATCTATCATCTCGCCCTCCTTCGTGAAGTCCTTGATAGTCACTGGCTTGCCGAGGACGCTCTTCGCGTACTCGAGCCTCTTGTCCATCGTGCCCCCGCCGATCCTTATCTCCATGAGCTCGGGCCTCTTCTTCGGGAGCCCCTGGACAAGCACGGGCTGCGTGTACACGAGCGCGCGGATATCGTCGTATTCGATCTTCTCAACGGCCGCCCAGGCCTTCTTCTCGTCGTACTCCTTCGGGACCGGGAGCCTCCTCGCAAGCTCCTTCTCCAGGCTCTTGGCCCAGACCTCGCCCGCGGACTTCCGGCCGTACTCGGTCTCCTGATAGAACCTGACCCCGCAGACCCTTATCGGAGGCACCTCGAGCACCGTCACCGGCACCTGGACCTCCTGTCCAGCGGTCGTGCTCCTCGGCCTGTAGTCCACGATGAACGCGTGGGTCATGCCCGCCTTGTAGCCGGCGAACCCCTGGAGCTTCGCGCCGTCCCCGCCCTCCGGCCACGTGGAGACTCTAGCGGTTATGCTCCTCGCTCTCTTCCTGGGCGAGTAGCCCATCGAACCCTTTCTCGGGCGTCTTGTGGTTGGCATCTGCTCTCCCTCGTTTTGAAGCGATAGACCAAGCTGTATCTCGACTGAACGAGCACAGCGTCCGAGGCATCGCTTCTCGGCCGTGACGCTTCGTGCGCGCCTGAAAACATGTTTTCAGCGCGAGTGTTGGGATGCTCGGAGGCATTGCCCAGACAGCGTCTGGCCGATACCGCCTCAGGTATCGCAGACTCGCTGAATGGGATACTGGTATATAAACGTGACCGGCGAGGGCGCTCTCAGAGCTTCCCGTCCTTGGCCTTCTTCTGGGCCCGCTTGCCCCTCTCCTTGGCCGTGAACCCGGTCGCCCTCTCCAGGAAGGTGTTGTATGCCTTGATCGTCTGTTGCGCGATGTCGTCCGCCACTGAGGGGTCCATCTTCGTCTCTACCGCCAGGGCGTTCTTCTTCGATGACCACGCGGAGATCTCCTTGAGCGCTCCGAACGACGATAAGAGCTTCCCGTCCCTCTCCTGGACGTTGCCGAAGATCTTCTGCATGTGCGCCTTCAGCTTCGTCGGCTCGACGTTCTCCTGGTGGCCTCTTCGGACCTCGTACTCCTGCATGGTCATCCTCTGGAACGGGGATACTCGATGCGCGCTGAAAAAGCTTTTCGGCTCGGTTGTGCACCCAAATGCTGACAGACCCTAGTAGTCGCGTTCACACTCTTACGGAGGAGGCACTCCCTTGAAATGAAGCATGGGGACCCTCCTGGCCAACATCGACAACCCAGCCAAGAAGACTACAAATGCAAGGAATGGCACCGCCGTCACCATGAGGATGGGGATGTATAGGTCGCCGCTTTGCGGTGATCCATTCAACTCGCCTGGGTACGCGAGCGCCGCGTAGACGAAGCTCCCGATCATTACCGTCAACCCCGCTGTTGTCACAAGC
Organism: Thermoplasmata archaeon; assembly: GCA_021789945.1. Classification (GTDB taxonomy): domain Archaea; phylum Thermoplasmatota; class Thermoplasmata; order UBA10834; family UBA10834; genus COMBO-56-21. The sequence goes on from JAJYIS010000023.1 coordinate 6,442, forward strand.
ACACTCGCCCAGACGGGCGCCCTGAAGAAGATGGATTCGTCCTCACCCAGCTCGAGCTCCGGTTCCACGCTGAACAGCAGGGCGTAGGCCAGGATCGCCAATCCTGCAGCACCGACTATCGCCCCCTCCATGGGACCCGGTATCCAGCTGTCGTAACCTGGATCTAGGATCACCTCAGGTGGCGTCCCCGTAGCTAGCTCCTTTTGGAGGAATATCAACGATGATCCGACTCCCACAACCGCGATGAGCACCCCCAAAGAGATCAAGATCGCTGAGCGTTTCCTCTTAGTCCGTTCATCCGTCTGGGCCATCCACAGCGGGACATCCTTGTACGCCTAGTAGAACGCCGCGAGGGATGCGCCGAGCGCGATTGCGACCAGCCCCGTATACGCGATTCGATCGATATCTGGTGAAGTTATCGTGGTCGGAAACATGCCTACGATGTACCTGTACTCCATCGCCAGGACGCCGAGAAGGACGAGCGACACGCACTAAGGATATACGATGATGTCGCATATCATGGTCCTCAAGGTCGTATCCTCAGCACCGAAATGCGCAGGCGATGATTTGACTCTTCCACCTTTCGATGGACGCCAGCTCGGCCGCGCGCACGGTCGTGCCTCTGAAGGTCGGCTCAGCCTCCCGTCATATGCGGCCTCAGCGCTGCCTCCTCACGCGTATGACTGAGAACAGGACGGCTAGGCCGAGGATCGGCACGAGCAGGTCCCCGAACTCGGGTATCACCTCGGACACGACCACGGTCTTCGTCATCGTATCGATCATCCCTCCGGAGTCCCTCACCTCGAGGGTGACGTTGTACGTCCCCGGGGCCAGGAAGAAGTGCGTCTGCGTCGCGCCCCCGGTCCAGTCAGTGTCGTATATGCCATCTCCGTTCCAGTCCCACCGGAACTCGAGCGCCGTCAGCGGGTCCTCGAGATCCGTCGAGCCTGATGCATTGAAGGAGAAGTCCGTGGTGATGTCTCCCGTCCCAGGGTCGACGACGAATGATGCCACCGGAGCCGTGTTTGCGTTGGTGACAGGGTTCATCAGCGGGTAGTAATCCGTGACGTAGGTGCCGACCACGAACGGGTCATCGCCTATCCCGTCCGGCAGGGGCGATGTCTGGGCCGGCCCGCTCTTGTGGTCCGGTCCCGTATAGTCGGACCAGAAGTTGCCGCCCGTCGGATAGGTGTCGTTCCAGGCGCATTCTGGCGGGATCTGCGTCTGGGCCTGGATGGTGTTGTACAGGAAGTCGTTGTGGTACACGAGCACGCTGGTCGACCGGTCCACCCAAGCTCCGATGTCGTTGGCACCTATCCTTGACATCGTGAGGTTGATCTGATCGCAATCGAACATGAAGATGCCCGTGCCGCTCGATATCATCCTGTTCCCGTCCAGGGTCCCGTTGTCTGAGCTCTCGAGGTCGACCCCGACGAAGTTGTTGCCGCTCGCCGTGCAGTTGCTGATCAGGAAGTGGCTTGAGTCAAGGATCTCGAATCCGTCGTCGTCCTGCGCCGCAAAGTCCTTCTCGATCACGACATCGGTGCTGTATGCCACCTGCAGCCCCCTCTTCTGCATGGAGATGTTGCAGTCGCTGACCGTCGCGTTCGCGCAGTAGGCGATCTGTATGCCCACGTCGGAGTCCGCGATCGTGAGGTTCGAGACCATGGCGTTGGAGCAGTTCGCGAGCATGACCTCGCCCATGGAGGCTCCGTCGATGAGCACTCCGTCCATGTTGGACAGGTAGGCGACCGGCTTCGAGTTGACGGTATTGTCAGGGCCGATGCTGTGCGTGCTGTAGTACTCGATCGAGGACCCCTGAAGGAAGATGCCGTTGGACGAGAACTTGTTCGTGGTCATCGTCAGATACGTGGAGGATATGGAAGAGATCCCCCAGCCCGTGTTGTCTGCGATCGTGTTTCCCGTCAGAGTGATGTGATCCGTGGCTGAGAGAAGGACCGCCTCTGCCCCGGAGCCCGTGATATCGTTCGATTGGACGTACGATGTTCGCGTGTGATCGAGCGTCAGTCCCCGGTCCGTCGTCCGCTGCAGGCTGTTTCCGCTGAAGACCTGGTCGATTCCGTGGTCGTCCATGATGCCATAGTAGCAGTCCGAGATTTCGTTGGACTCCACAGTGCATCTCTGGCTGGCATAGGTCGATACTCCAGCCCAGCACTCGGTTGCGCGATTGGACGAGGCCGTCCCATCGTCGCTGTACCCGAAGAGGATGAAGGCGCTACCGGATATGTTGTGTCCGGTGTTGTTCGACACATTCGTTCTCAGGGCGTACTCCAGGAGTATGCCGGAGTTCATGTCGTAGACGGTGTTGCCGGCGATCGTGTTGTCGGTCGAGAACGGTTCGATGTGGACGGCCGTCGATGAGCCCACATTGTATTGCCCGTGGATCTCGTTCGCGGAGATGAGGTTCCTCAGCGAGTTCATCCGAAGCGATATCCCTTCGTTCGCCTGCAAGATCGTGTTGCCAGTGATCACGCTATCGTTTGACATGTAGAGGTATATGCCCTTCTGGGATACCACGGACAGAGAGTTGGCCGTTATCTCCGCCCTCGACTGGTAGAGGATCACCCCGAAGGTGACGTTCGTGATGATGTTATTCGACAAGGTGCAGTTCCCGGAGTTGTACATCCACACGCCCTGCATGGCGGAGCCTATTGTGTTGTTCCTGACCGTCGAGTTCGTGCAACTGCCAATCCACAGCGCGCCGAACTGATGGCTGTCCAGGAGCGAATCCTCGATGGTCCCGTGAGAAGTGTTGTTCAGGAAGATACCCCTTCCTGGAGAGATTGAGTCATGGACGTGTACTCCACGGATGATGAAGAATGCGTTCGTGTTCATGATCGCGATGCCGTCGCTGGTTCCTGCGGTGATGTTCCAGCCTTCGATGATGTACGGGTCGGATTCCGTCCCCGTTCCTCCGGTGGTCCCGTTCTCCGCCGTGAACGCGCTGTCACCGACGATCACAATGGGAGCGTGATCTGCATACGCGGCTCCTCCGCCCGTGCCGGAAAGGCCGAGCAGGGACATGGCTGAGGCCAGAATCATGGTCCCGACGACAAAGGCGATGACCGCGTTCGTAAGTTTCCAGGAGCTGCCCCCAACAACCATCGTCATTTCCCCTGGACCGGATTATGGCTCAGGCCTTATGGACCTTTCGCACCTGGGCGGGAGAATCTCTGGAGGTCTGCGGTGCCCCCCATCACGAACCCGTCCAGGTCCATCACCGTCTTCCAGATATCCTTGCACTCGCAGTCGGGCCAGCCCAGCTTGCCGATGTCCTGGCTCTGGGAATACGCCTTGATGGAGGACAGGATCACGTCGTCGCATCGTCCGCAATTGTGAGCGCCCCTTTCCTTCCCTCCCCCGGTGGGGTCGCATATCAGACGCCTCGCCTTTCCGTGAGAGGCCTTCAGCACTTCGAGGACGCTCCATAGCCAAGGTGGCCGGTAGGCCCAGTTCCTCCAAAGCCGCTCGACCAGGGTCCCCTTCTGGACATTCACCGGGTTCAGCGAGACCGCCGTGCTGAACCTCGAGGCGAACGCGACGGTCTCCTTCGAGTCGGAGACGGCCTCCGCCTCGGTCAAGTACGGCGGCTTGAGCAGCACATAGGTCCTTAGGTCGATCCCTTTGTCGGCTATCTCGCTCGCGGCCCGCTCGTAGTCGGCCCTCGTGAATCCCTTGTTGATCGAGTACTTCAGCACCCTGTCGTTCGAGCTCTCGAGCCCGAGCGCGATCTCGACATGCTCGTTCGCGGCCAGGACCCGCTCGAGGCTGTCCGGGGTCACATACTCCGGCCTCGACTCGAACAGCACCCTCAGACTCCTGTCGGCCGCGGTCCGGAGGATGTGCTCAGCGGTCTCCTTAGGGATTTCGCACTCGTCCAGGAACGATCCTGAGGTATAGACCTTCACGAAGCCGATTTCGCCGAGGTCCTTCATCGCGTTCTCGAACTGCTTCACGATGTCGCCGGGTGTCACGCTTCGATCGGACTCGAAGTTGTACCCGCACATCGTGCAGCCGCCCTCATGGTAGTGGCTGCATCCAGATGTGCGCAGGATCACGACCCCGGCGTCCACGGCCTTCCCGTCGATCAGTTCCTTCTCCTTCCAGACCGACGCTGGCTGCTCCGGACTCCTCCTGCGCGGATGACTTTGCTCTCGTGCCATGTGCTAACCGTCAGAAGACGGCCCTAGAGATCGTAGGGCTTGAGAGTGCGTCTCCCATTCTTCTTGGCCCTTCTCGCCGCGCTCTCGATCATCGAATGGACCTCCTTGTCCAGCTCGTAGTAGAAGTCCTCGGAGATCCTGTAACCATCGCCCGCAGCGTCCTTCACGTCGGACACCTTGATGATCATCTTTCCGTTCCTAATCGAAGAAACAGGCATGCGCTCCCCCTCGAAACCCCCTGTGGGAATAGTACCATCGCATGGACCCTTATTAACCGTTTCCTCGAAGTTCTCCCCACAAAGCTTTTTCTCGCGCACTCTTTTATCGGGCTGGGGCACAGGTACGGACGTTGATACGAAATTCGAGCTGGCGACTCGCTACACGCTCGAGGTCGTCACTTCGGAGGAGCTGCGCAGCCTGTTCGAGACGAAGACGAACCCGACCGCGTACATCGGCTACGAGCCGTCCGGCTTCGTCCACACCGGCCAGCTCATCACCTCGGCGAAGATCCTCGACCTGCAGAATGCGGGTATCGGGGTCACGATATTCCTCGCCGACTGGCACGCGCTCATCAACGACAAGGTAGGCGGGAAGCTCGAGAACATCCGCGCCTGCGGAGAGTACCTGAAGGAGTGCTTCCTCGCATCGGGCGTCAAGGACACCGTCAAGTTCGTTTGGGCCAGCGACCTCATCGACCACTCCAGCTACTGGGAGAAGTTCATCAGGATCGCGAAGGCGAGCTCGCTCCAGCGGATCAAGCGCGCGATGACCATCATGGGCCGCTCCGACGACGAGGCCGAGATCGACGCCTCAAAGGTCATGTACCCGCCCATGCAGGCCGCGGACATATTCGAGCTCGGAGTCGACATCGCCTACGCAGGCATGGACCAGCGGAGGGCGCACATGCTCGCCAGGGACGCCGCCGACAAGCTGGGCTGGAAGAAGCCCATAGCGATCCATACTCCTCTACTCGTGAGCCTCCAGGGCGGGGAGCGGATGGACCCCGTCGAGGCGAAGATGTCCAAGAGCAAGCCGGCGAGCGCGGTGTACCTCCACGACACGCCCGAGGAGATCACGAAGAAGATCAAGAACGCGTTCTGCCCGCCAGAGATAGAAGGCAATCCCGTTCTGGACATCGCGAAGCTCATCGTGTTCCCGAGGACAGGCCTGTTGAAGATAGACCGGCCCGTGAAGTACGGAGGCGCGATCGAGTTCAAGAGCTTCGACGAGCTAGCCGCCGCATACTCCGGCGGGAAGCTGCACCCTCAGGACCTGAAGATCGGCACGGCGGAAGCTCTGATCGAGATCCTCGCCCCGGTGAGGGCGCACTTCCAGAAGCATCCAGCGAACCTGGACAAGGTCAAGGCTCTCTCAGTTACGAGATGAGCCGAGCTCGCGCAGCGCCTTCATCGCGTGCTCCGCGGATATGTTCAGGATGGCCTCGACATCGCCTGTCCCGGTGATCCCAGCAGCCCCTGGGTGCCCGCCGCCCCCGTTGGTCGTCTCGGAGCCGACGTTCCCGAGGAGCTTACCGAGATGGACGCCCCGTCTGACCAGCGCCGGCGCGGCCCTCGCGGATATCCTGAACTCCTGACCCCTCTGCGAGCCCACGAACGCGATGTCCGCGCCCAGGTTGATCAACGACTTGCACACGGAAGCCTCGAACGCGCTGCCCTGCGAGGTCGCGACTATGTAGTCCCCGATCTTCCAGTACTTCAGCCTCTGCGCTCCCTTGAGCTGCGATATGCGCTCCGATATGTCGATGTCCACGCCTATGAGCCCCATGGCCTCGTCCATGTGGATATCATGAAGGGCCATCAGGTCGGAGAACGCGATGAGCGCGCCGGGCTTCGCGAACTTGAAGTAGCCGGTGTCCGTGAGGATGCCGTACATCAGCGCGAGCGCGACCTCCCTGGAGACGCTCTTCTCTGCCGCCTTCAGGAGCTCGAGGACTATCTCGGAGCACGAGCTCTTGCCGTCGTCGACATGGTAGATCTTCGCCCCGGACCACTTCTCGTTCTTGACATGATGGTCGACCACGATCGCGTTCGACAGGTCGACCTTAGCGTCGAGCTGCTCAGGTCCTGAGGTGTCCAGGATCAGGATGCGGGTCCTCCTGACGTCCGCGAAGTCGTCCTGGGACTTGATGTCCAGTGCTGCGGACAGGAGCTTCGAGAGCCTGTCAAGGCCCCCGGGCGTGCCTATCGTCACATCAGGGAAGGACGACTGGACCGCGTAGGCGCTCGCGAGGGCGTCTGGGTCCGCGTTCCCGTGGAGCAGCACGAGCGTGCCGCCCTCCTTCGAGAGCTCCGAGGCGATTCTGGATAGCACAGGCTGGTGTCAGAACGAACTAGCTATAAAATACGTGGTGAACCGCTCCCATCGGAGCGGCTCCCGCAGGAACCCTGGCCTATTCGAAGTCGACCTCTGGCTTCTCGGTCTTCCTGTCCTCGGCCGGCGCTGGGGCCGGCGTGGTGGGACCTTGGAGCGCCTGCGTGATCTGCTGCTGGAGCGTCTGGTGCCTCTCCCTCAGGTGCTTGTCCTGCCGGTCGAGGGTCTTGACGCGGACCTCGGCGGTCTCCTTCTGCTCCGTGAGCTCGTTCACCAGCGCCGCTCTGTCCTTCACCTGGATCAGCAACGAGCCGACGTTCCTGAAGACCGCGGAGTCGTCGGTTACCTTGGCTAGCTCGGCCAGGGTCTTATCGAGCTCCTTCACCTGCGCCTCGAGCTGGATCTTCTGCGTCGCCACCATCTGTATCTGTTGAGTGAGCTGCTGGAACTGCGCGATCTGGTTCTGGACCTTCGGTGGTATGTTGTCCATCATCTTCCCTCTGCCTCCTTCGCCGTCTCCTCTGCGACATTCATCCATCTGATATATGAGTTCAAGGCCGCCCTCAGCGCCGTCTGGTCGTCCGCCTCTATCCTGACCACCAGCTCGTCCCCGCGCCTGCCGACCGTGATGCTCGTCCTCGGGATCCTCTCCCCCAGCTCTGGTGAGAGCGAACCAGCGATGACGTCGGCGTGCTTGGTCCTGAGAGTCAGCTCGGCCGTGTCTGTCAAGTTCATCTGCCCTTGATCGTCTTCCTGATGTTCGGGCGTTCCTTGTAGAACACCTTCGAGCCGCACTTCTCGCACTGCAACCCTACCGTGTTGACGTTGGTCCTCACGGGCTCCTTGCATCTCGAGCACTTGTACATCCGATCTACTCCTTGGAGACCTTCTTGGGCTTATCAGCCTTCTCCTCGGCCTCTGGAAGCAGCTCGCTCTCCTCGGGCATCGCCTCTGCTCCGGACTCCTTGACCTTCGCTATGGCGAGCACCTCGGAGACCTCGCGCCTGACCGCGGCCGGCGTGGTAGGCATGTACGAGCTGCTGGCGAACTCAGCACCGCAGTGCCTGCATACCCAGATGCCGCTCGCGGTCCTTCCCAGCGCGACGGCCTTGCATTTGGGGCACTCGTGCCGTCCCTTGCTCTGGAGCTCGACGTCGGCTATCCGCTTCCTTATCCGGACGCCGTACCTCGCGCCCAGCCTTCCGGAGGAACCGACCTTCTTCGTTCTCTTGGACATCCATATCCCTCTTTCAGAGCCTTGACCTTATGTCCTCCCCAATCCTGCGCGACAGGTCGACCACCTTGAACACCTCGTCCAACGTGAACGCTCCGTCCAGCCCCTTCTGCATGGCGCACAGGTTCCCGTTCTCGATCGTTGCGACAGTGAGCCTCGCGTCCGCGACCCTCTCCTCGTCGTGGCTCGGGTCCACCAGTATCTTGCCGTCGATCTTGACAGCGGTCAACGAGATTGGCTGGTGCTTGACCGGGAGCGGATAGTCCTCTCCCTTGCCTGCGCGCTTGGCCGGCACGATGGCCGTCTTGAACGCAGCGTTCGCGCCGATGTTCGCGGCGTCGAACAGGTTGCCGTCGTAGTCGAGGACATGGACATCCACAAACATGATCCACACTTCCTTTCCGGGCTCGATGCACAGCTTGTCGAGGTCGACCGCGTGTCCTTCCCTGATGCCCCTGTCGATGACCCTCGCGACCTCGATGGACTCCTGGTCCGGCGGGCCGCCCTCAAAGGTGTCGCTGGCCATGGGTATGAGTTCGGCGTTGGTAGTGAGCACGCCCGAGTTCGGCGTGTCCGCGAACGGCTCGCCCAGTATGAGCTTCACTCCGACGACGACCTGCGTGTCTCCGAGCCTCACCCTGGCCGATCCCTCGGCCGAGCCGATGAAGTTGGTCTCGACCGTGAGCGGCCTCATCTCCTCGAACTTGCGCCCGTCCGTCCTGATGCCCTTCTCGAGGAGCTTCGCGATGTGGTCCCTCTTCAGGTCTGCGACGACGTCCTTGGACATCTCACATCCCCTCCTTCGCAGGGGCCGCTCCCAAGACCTCGAGCTCGGTGCCTGCGGACCTGACCTCGTATCTCCTCTTCAGCGCGTCCCTTTGGACCTCATAGACCTTCTTGCAGCCTTCCATGGCCATGCTTATGCCCTTGTTGAACTGGTCGGATGTGAGGTCGCCGTCCATCTGGAGCAGGACTATCTCACCGGTCCTCGGCACATACCCCAGCGGTATGTCCGCCTGGCCGAAGTTGTCCTCCTCCTTCGCGAGATCGACGACCACAGTGTCTGCGACCTTTCCAGCAGCGCACGAGGCGACCAGGTCCCTCATCGGCACTCCTGCGTCCGCGAGCGCGACCGAGGCTGCGGTCAGTCCTGCGCATCTCGTCCCTGCGTTCGCCTGGAGGACCTCTATGTAGACATCGATCGATGTCCTCGGGAAGTACTCAGTGAACACCACATGGGTGAGGGCCTCCGAGATGATCTTCGATATCTCGTGCGATCTCCTGTCGGGCCCGGGCCTCTTCCTGTCGTCCACGGAGAACGAGGCCATGTTGTAGTTGCATTGGACCAGCGCCCTCTCGGGGTTCTGGAGGTGCCTCGGGTGGCATTCCCTCGGGCCGTAGACAGCGGCCATGACCTTGTTCAATCCCCATTCAACATAGGCCGATCCGTCAGCGCGGGACAGCACCCCCGCCTCTATCTTCAGCGGCCTCATCTCATCCGGCAACCGGCCATCCAGTCTGCGGCCGTTCTCGTCGATCAGTTTGAGATCTGTAGGCGTTCCACCCATTTTCTCACGCTCCCTTTCCAGTGTTCTGTTCTAGGAATTTCTTGACCTTCTCAGTGAGTCCGAGGCTGTGCGCCTCCTCCTCGATCATCTTTATGGCGTTTATGGCCTTCACGATGTTGTCCAGGTCCCCGTCGATCCATATCCTTCCGTTCTGCCCGACATAGATCCTGCAGCCCGTCTCGTTCTTGAGCATCTGGATCATGGATCCGTTCCTGCCGATCAGCCTCGGGACCTTGGACGGGGACACTTCGACGACCATGCCGCCCGTGAGCTTCCTCAGGCCGCTGTCCTGCATCGAGACTGTGATCCTCTTGGTCTCGCTGACATCGACAATCTTGAGCAGGACGATGTCCCCGACGTTCATGAACTTGGAGGTCTCTCCGAACTCGACCCTCCACGGCACCTCGTTGACATGAAGAGGCGCCGGATACGGAGAGTTGATGTCCACGAGCCAGTTGGACGGGCCGATGTCGATTATCTTCCCGACCACGAGATCGTCCCTCATCGGTATGTACTGGCCTGCAAGAGGCACGACGCTGACGCCGTCGGGCCTCACATTCTTGATGCCTAGCTGGGCAGCGTAGATCTTGCCGCCCTCGACGAATGTCCCTGGACCCGCTCTCATCTTCTTGGTGGAGAGGAGCTCCCCAGGTACCACTATCTCCCTCGCAGTCTCCTTGGAACCGCTGTCGTCCATTTGACCAACTCGCAATCCTAGTCGATAAACACTCTGCGAGCTGGGCTCAAATCACAAAGATTCACTACTCGGCCGCAGTGCATTTACCCCTATCTCTCTTCGGGCCGAAAACGCATTCTCCACTTAAAAGTTTTGGTCGGCAACAGGTTAGGACACCAACGGCTGAAGGGCCTAGCCAGCGCCTTTCAAGATCTTCGTGTCCGCCTCCCCGTGGGTCTTGTTGCTGATCTTCTCCAGGAAGTCGTTCTGGAGGCCCGCGGGCATTTCGACTATGCCTATCCAAGAGCCGTCCTTCTGCCACTCCTCCTTCGTAATCTTCCCGAATTGCTTGAAGTCCTCGTAGCATCGGCCGTAGTTTTCGCCGGATATCTTCACCGCTATGCGGACCTTGTCGAACCTGATCGGTATGAGGGGCCGGATGGCGTCCATGACCCCTGGGACCTGCGCCTCGACGGATTTGAAGGGGTCGACACGGACTCTAGCCTCCTCCATGGCGGTCTCTATCCTCGTCGGAGGATGAGGCGCCCCGGTCTGCGGGTTCATCGCGTTGCGGGCGATGTACTCGACAATGCGCTTGCGCTTGTTCTCCTGCATTATCTTGCGCTGCTCGGTCGTCAGCTGGACCTCGCCCTTGAGAATGATGGTCTTCGCGACCTCTGCCGGGTCCTCTGTCCCGAAGACCTCCTTGATCTTCTCCTCGGGCGCACGGGTGCCCTTCTTCGCGTTCTTGAAAATGGTGTCGATGACCATGTGCTCGAAGAGGTCGACCTCCTTGCCGTCCTTCATCTTCTGGACGATGGCAGGGTCGATGAGAACCTCGAACGACTCGCCATGCGCTTCGTACCTTGCGACAATCGCCTGGTCGAGGTCGACCATTTGGATCCGCTCACGTAGCTATCTTCTTGACGTAGGCCTCGACTTCGGCCTCGGTGAGCCTCCGGAACTTCTCGCCCACCTTCACCAGGCCAATCTCAACAGCCTTGGTGTTGAGGCTCTCCTCGGTCGCCTTCGCCAACGCCTTCAGTCCCAGCGAGATCGCGTCGTCCATGGACATGTCGTCCTTGTACTGCTCCTCGAAGACGTCCATGATGGCGTTCTTGCCAGCGCCGATCGACCCGGCCTTGTACGCCACGAGCGCGCCGCTCGGGTCCGTCTCGAACAGATGGCAGCCCTGCTCGTCGACTCCCGCTACCAGCAGCGCGGTCCCGAACGGTCTCACGCCGCCGTACTGCGTGTAGTTCTGCTTGAAGTCGCAGAGCCTCTTGACGAGGGTCTCTATGTCCATCTTCTCCGCGTATGTGACCTTGTTCACCTGTGCGAGCATCCTCGCATAGTCCACGAGGACCCTGGCATCGGCCACGAGCCCCGAGGTCGCGCATCCGATGTGCTCGTCTATCTGGAATATCTTCTCGATGGACCTCGACTCGATGAGCCTGCTCGCGATCCTCTTGTCGACTATCAGCGCGACGCCGTCCTTGAACTTCAGGCCGACCGTCGTGGTCCCTCTCTTGACCGCCTCTCGGGCGTATTCGACTTGAAACAGCCTTCCGTCGGGCGAGAACACCGTGATTGCCCGGTCATAGGCCATCTGTCCTGGTTGCATGTGTGTCACTCCTCTCCTGAACGTGAGATAAGTCCAGCTATCTCAGATACTAGCGGATTCTGCTTAAGGAGTCCCCCGATATAAAGGTTTTCGGCGGAACTGTGAGCCTCGTCAGCCGTCACTCGCCGGTGCGGTCATCGCCCCTGGAGACCTGGTCCTTGTACTTCTCCTTCAGGGTCTTGATGGTCCCCGAGGTCTTCAGAGTCACGACCTTGCACGGCCTTCCCAACACGGAGTCCAGGCCCGAGAGCGCGTCGATCGCGTCCTGCTTGAAGCGGTGCCGGACCTTGAGGATGCCGAAGTCGCCCTCGAACACGGTCATCCTGAAAGCGTCGTAAAAGGAGCTCCCCCTCGTCGCCCTCAGGAGGGAGGAGAGGAAATCGTTTCTCGCGAAAGGCGTGTCGCCCTCGATCCTGAAGGCCACGTACCTCCACCTCTCGCGAGTATGCTTGCCAGCCATGGACCTTCTCAGCGGACCATGTCAACGCCGTGCTTGCTCTTAGGCTCATCCATCTGCGACAACAGCGAAGGCCCTCTTACTCCTGTGAGCACGGTCATGACCCTCACCAGCCCGGCCATGCTCGGGTCGACGCTGCATCCCCAGATGATCCTCGCGGTCGGGTTGATCTTCGCGCTAATCAGCTCGGCGGCCTTCTCGGCCTCCGTGACCGTCATGTCGGTCCCTCCGGTCACCCTGATGAGGGCGCCCCTCGCGCTGGAAACGTCGATGTCGCCCAGGAGCGGCGAGTTCAGGGCCTGCTGGACCGCTGAGTCGATCCTGTCGCCCTTGCCGGAGACGGTCTTCATGCTCGCCTCGCCCATCCCTATCATCGCGACCCCGCCGTTCTTCATTATCGTCATGACGTCGTTGAAGTCCAGGTTCACCAGGCCTGGCTTGGTTATGATCTCCGTGAGGCCCTTGATAGACTCCATCATGACCTCGTCGGCGACCCTGAACGCCGCGTCGAGCGGCAGCTTCGGGACGAGCTCCAGGAGCTTGTCGTTCGGGATGACCGCGGTGGTGTCGCAGCTGGTCCGGAGCTTCTCGAGGCCGCGGAGCGCGTTCTCCATGCGGACCTTCCCCTCGGCCTTGAAAGGAAGAGTGACTATCCCGATCACGAGCGCGCCAGACTCCCTCGCGAGCCTGGCCACGACCGGCGCGGACCCGGTCCCCGTCCCCCCGCCCATTCCCGCGGTGACGAAGACTATGTTCGAGCCCTTGACGTAGGACTTGAGCTCGTCCTCAGCCTCGTGAGCGGCCTTCTCGCCTACCTCGGGCAACGCACCGGCCCCAAGCCCGCGCGTGGTCGACCGGCCCAGGAGGACCTTGTGAGGCGAGTGAACGTGAAGCAGGTGCTTGGCATCGCTGTTCGCCGCCACCAGGTCGGCTCCGAAAACCCCTGCCGTGCTCAGCCGGTTGACGGTGTTCGAGCCTCCTCCGCCACAGCCGACAATGGTTATGTTAACCTTGAGCTTCTCGACAATCTTCGCGAGCTCTTCGTCGTCCGGTATCCCCAAATCAGTCTTCAGACCCTTCTGCTGCTCATGCTGTTCAAGAGCATCATCGATAAGCGATTTCATCAGATCCCATCCTAAATCGTTTCGACAACGTATTCTTTCGTATAGTATATAAAATCAGTCAGGTTCCGGCGCACTGGCATTTCCACGTGTTGCCGGGCGACAAGCGGTGGAGCCCGGGTCAAACCTGCAGGAAGTCCAAAGGACCTCGGCGGTTCTGGTTGCCGTCCCTCGTTCCGCCGACATGGCCGCAACCCGTCGGCTCCGGCACTCCTTTCCGGAGGAAAGGAGCCGCGATACTGGCTCGAATCTGGCCTTAGCAATATTTATATTCTGGGTGCCTGATTACTTACACAGCCTGATGGGGTGCATTCTATGCCGAAGTCTCTAGTAGCAGACGCATTGGGAAAAGACGCAGACAAGATGCTGGACAAGTCTTCTTCTCAGCCCGCAGCGCAAGTGCAGGCGTCACAACCTGCCCCCATGACCGCGGACGATGAGGAGATACAGAAAATCGCGGCGCAGTTGGATGTTTCTATCAAGATCATCGGTTGCGGCGGCGGAGGTTCCAACACCATCAACAGGTGTGTTGAGGCCGGGATCTCGGGCGCACAGCTCTGCGCCATAAACACGGACGCCAAGCACTTGCTGGCGATCCACGCGCCTAAGAAGATACTGATAGGAAAGAACGTGACCAGGGGCTTGGGCGCAGGCGCGATACCCCAGGTCGGCGAGGCCGCAGCGAAGGAGAACGAGCGGGAAATCCGCGACTTCCTGACCGGCGCGAACATCGTGTTCGTGACTGCCGGGATGGGCGGCGGGACTGGCACTGGCTCAGCGCACTTCGCGGCCAGGCTGGCCAAGGAACAGAAAGCCCTCACGATCGGCGTCGTGACCCTGCCGTTCACCGCAGAGGGCGAGCTCAGGATGGAGAACGCCCTCGATGGTCTGGACAGGCTCAGGAGGCTGTGCGACACGACGATCGTGATCCCGAACGACAAGCTTCTCGAGCTGGTGCCGAAGCTGCCGGTCGACGCGGCCTTCAAGGTCGCGGACGAGGTCCTCATGCAGACGATAAGGGGGCTGACCGAGATCATCACGAAGCCCGGGCTGGTCAACCTCGACTACAGCGACATCATGACGGTCATGAACGAGGGCGGCGTCGCCTTCGTCGGCATCGGCGACTCGGACGAGTCCGACGCCGAGAGCAGGGTCGAGTCCGCCATCGAGGAAGCGCTCAATTCCCCGCTCCTGGGCGAGATCAACCTCGCAGAGGCCAAGGGCGCGCTCGTGAGGGTCGTCGGCGGGTCCGACATGACCGTCTCGCAGGCGCAGAAGGCCGCGGAGGTCGTCGGCCAGAGGATCAGCAAGCACGCCAGGCTCATCTGGGGATGCAGCATCGACCCGAGCCTTGAGGGCCAGGTCAAGATACTGCTAATTGTCACAGGCGCGAAGGCCGGGCTCATGACCGGGAAGGACGACACTCCAGCCCCTGTGTCCGCGAGGCGCGGCCCGACGGGCTCGAGAACCTACGGCTCCGGCGACGAGTCCATAGATATGGTCCGCTGAGCTCAAACTCGAAGAAGCCAGGCGAGCACTCCCGCCAGGGGATTGCCGCCTATATTCTCACTTTTCTTTCCAGCTTGCCGTGCAGCCTCGGTTCCATCGCGAATTTCGCGCCGCACTTCGGACAGAACTCATCCTCGAGCTCGACGGCGCCCCCGCAGACCGAGCACTCGGCTCCCGCAACCCTGTCCGAAAAGATCACACCGCACTCGCACTCGAACGCGTCCTTGTCCACCCTCCTTCCGCACGCGGGGCACTCGGAGACCAGCTCGACGAGCGCCTCGCCGCAGACGGAGCACGCGGTAGACGCCTCCGGGATCTCGGCCCCGCACTTCGGGCAGATCATGTTCCCCTGCCCGACCAGCAGGACTCCGCAGGCGCACGCCCTCTCGTCCTCGGCGACCACCCGGCCGCACTCAGGGCACTGGAAGAGCGGCTTCTGGAAGTCCGTCGAGAACACCACGCCGCACTTCCTGCAGAACTGGTCGTCCTCGTCCAAGGACTCTCCGCACTCAGGACACTGCAGTATCCTCTTGAACAGGGTGCAGTCGCAGGTCTCCCCATCGAGGAGCCTCCGGCCGCAGACGCTACAGAACGTTGCGGTCTCGGGAGCGCTCTGGACCTGCTCCTTCACGGCAAGATAGGTCTTCTCGGAGATCTCCCCCAGGAGGAACCGTTCCTCCAGCAGGAGGAGCTTGTCGTCCCTGGAGAGGGGCATGGGCCTGATCGCCGGCATCGCCGAATCCACCACGTGCGGCCTCTGGACGGTGTATCCCAGCTCCCTGCCGCATATGGGGCAGGTGCCGACCCTCATCGCACATGAGTTGTGGAACTGCTTTCCGCATCCGCACAATACGCTGGGGAGGTCCTTCTTGATCACGCCCAGGCAGATGTCGCACTTCACCTGCCCTGAGACCTTCACCGCCTTGACCTGAGGGCGCGTGCGCATCCTCACCCTCCTCGACGCCGGCCTCCTCTTCAGGCCCTTCGGCACCTTGATCATCCGGGGACCGGACCTCTTCTTGGGCGAGAGAATCATGAAGCTCGTGGCAATCCCAAACGACCTCAGACCGCACCATCTCCCCGAGGTGTGGGGGCTGATGGCCTCCAACGCTTATAAAAGTCCAGTATGCATTTCCCATTTCGATGTCTATCAAGGATACGGTAAACATGGTCGGCGAGCTCATGATGGTGGCCGCCAGGACCGCGCCGAAGGCTGCGGGAAGGGACTTCATCGAGCTCAAGCTGCTGGCGGAATCAGAGAGGAAGGCCCTTGGCAACGACATGATCCAGGTGGGGAAGCAAAGGGGCATCACCGCGTTCGAGAGGGACGGGAAGAACGTGCTGGAATGCGACGCGTTGCTCCTCGTCGGCCTGCTCCCGCACAAAGGGGTCGGCCTGAACTGCGGCGCCTGCGGCGAGCCCAGCTGCAACGACTTCAACACGAAGTCCCACAAGGGTGACTTCGACGGGCCCACATGCATCATCCGGGCGCTGGACTTGGGCATCGCGTTGGGGTCCGCCGTGAAGGTCGCCTCCGAGCTCAATGTGGACAACAGGATCATGTTCCGGATCGGGGTCTCGGCCAGGCGGCTGGGGCTGTGCGGTTCGCGAGTGGTCCACGGCATACCGCTCTCGGCCACAGGAAAGAACATCTTTTTCGACCGGCCGACGAAGTAGCCCGGGGTCCGGCTACACACGGCCCAGGTTCGTGCCGTCCAGAAGGTAGGCCCTCAAGCTCCCGAGGTCGACGATCTCGTTCCTGAACAGCGGACCGATCATCGATCCGCGGCCGGAGTTCACGGGCGTCCCCGTGAGCAGCGGGTTGAACGCGGGCACAATCACCAGCTCGCCCGGGCAGGAGCTGTACCTCTCCGCAACGGCCCGTTCGTTCAGACGGCCCCGGACCCAGCACTTCTCGGTCGACTTCGTGCCGAGCGAGTCCGTCAGCATGACCGAGGGGTGCGTGTGCCCCATCACGATCGTCTTCGCCTGCATGACCGAGTCCGAGGGCCAGACGTGCCCGTGGAAGACCCCGCAATCCCCGATCCTGGTGCCCCTTCCCGAGACGGCCTCGATCCCCTGAGGAAGCACCGAGGCGAGCCCTCCGTCGTGGTTGCCCGCGACGACGAGGACCCTCTTGAACCGCTTGGCGAGCCTCTCCAGGAAAGGCCCTATCTCCTTGTTCTCCCTGTATCCGACGGAAGGGATATTGTGCTTCACATCTCCCAGCATGAGCAGGTTCTGGCCTCTGGACGCGAGCGCCTCGAGCCCGTCCAGCATCTTCGGGGTCTGTGAGGGGATGTTGAACCCGGCGAAGCGCAGCTGGACCTCTATTCCAATGTGCAGGTCCGCCACCAGGACCCACGACTCCCTGTCTCGTATCAGCAATGCTGGGACATCGGCTATCGGCTCGATCTCCACGGCGTCAAGAAACATTCCCGCGCCGATAAAGGTAGCTCCTCATGTGCCCTCGAACAGCCTGTGGGCCAAGATCGGCGGAAGGCCTGCCGACAGGATGGCTCCAGCCGCGCCTTCGATGTCGTACTCGACTCGCCTCACCGCGCACGACATATGAGATGTGTCCAGGACTGCATAGCTCGCTCTCGGGTCCCCGTCCCTCGGCTGGCCGACAGCACCCGGGTTCACAACCATCCTGTCGCCGACGCGCTTTGCGAACGGGACGTGGGTATGCCCGAGGATCAGCGCGGTCTCTTCCAGCTGGTCGAACAGGTCCTCGCCCACATCTTGCTCGTAGACGTACTCGTCCACGCTGGCAGGAGAACCGTGGAATGCCGCCGCCTTGAGCCTTCCAACGGCGAACTTGGCTCCGCCGGGCAGGGATTGGATGTATCCTCGCGATTCGCTTGAGAGATGATTGGCGGTCCAGATCGCGGCCTGCGCAGCGAACGGGTTCATAAAGTCGGTCACCCTGGTGATGGCAGCGATGTCATGGTTCCCGAGTACCGCGGGCCGAGCGAAGTCTTTCACGATCCTGCAGCATTCGTTCGGGAACGCGCCGTAGCCGACGATGTCCCCTGAGCAGACCACCATATCCGCCCCCTCGGCCTCTATCGACGTCTTCACGGCCTTGAGAGCATGGAGGTTCGAATGGATGTCAGAGACGACGGCCAGCCTCATCGCTCAGAGATACCTCCGGAGGACCAGGGGTATCTTCTCGATTATATCTGTCGCCAAAAGACCGTAACTTCTCTCCTCGAATGCCAGGTTGCCAGCGACCCCGTTCGTGAACGCCGCGACTCTCGCTGCCGCGAATGGGGTCGCCTTCTGCGCGATCATCCCCGAAACGATGCCCATGAGAACGTCGCCGGTCCCGCCCACGGTCATCGCATCGTTGTGCACTCGGTTGAGTTTGACGTATCGTCCGTCGCTGATGACGTCCGTCGGGCCCTTCAGCAGTATGGTCATGCCAATCCTGGCCGCGGCCTCCTCGACCATCCTCGAGCGCGCATCGATGTCCTCGGCCGGGAGCGTCTTCCCAGTGAGCTTCTTGAACTCGCCCGCGTGAGGCGTTATGACGCCGGACTTGCCTTTCAGGACCCTGAGGTCCTTGCCACAGGCGGTTATCGCGTCCGCATCGATCACGAGCGGCTTCTTGCATCCCTTGACGAACCCGCGAACCGCCTCGAGTGTCTCGTCCTCGCTTCCCAGGCCGGGCCCGATGGCCACGACGTCGCATTGGCGGGACATCTCCAGGAGGCCATGGACGTGCTCCGTGCCGAGCCTCTCACCGGCAAGGGGCC
>JAJYIS010000119.1 GCA_021789945.1 Thermoplasmata archaeon
ATGCCGTCTCGCCACCTCTGGAAGCACTTCGGAGATGACGAAGTCGATGTACTGATCGGGGCGGCCAGTGAACTCTTCGGGGACTGCGTGCGCCCCCAGGAACGTCGGGACGAGAGTCGCGGGCGACCTGCGCGAGAGCGCCCGGACCGTCTCGAGCATTCGCATCTCGACCGCCCTGTCGAGCCCGTACCCTGACTTCGCCTCGATCGTGGTAGAGCCGTGCGCCACCATGGATTCCAGGCGCTTCGCGGACTGCTCTATGAGCTCGTCGGAGGATGCGGCCCTGGTGTCCTTCACGGTCCTGTAGATGCCTCCGCCGGCCTGCATTATGTCCATGTAGCTCTTTCCCTTCGCCTTGAGCTCGAGCTCGAACTCCCTGGATCCGGCATAGACGAGGTGCGTGTGCGCGTCCACGAACCCCGGCATCACGACGCATCCCTTGGCGTCTATGACCTCCACGCCTGAGGCCTTATGTGTCCGCAGAATGTCCTCCGTCCTGCCGACCTCCGCTATGATGCCGTCCGATATCGCCACCGCTCCGTCCTCTATCACCGAGAGCGCGGACATCTCGGACTTTAGCCTCGCGCGGCTCGGCCCCTGGAGGGTGAGCAGCTCGGAGGCGTGGACCACGAGGAGATCGCCTGACATCTGACCAATCGCGCCGCCCTAATCTCGTTTTCATTCTTTAAATGAATCGAGGCGTCACTGGGCCCTCCGGCCGAGGATCTCGTTCACAACATACTGCAGGGTGCCCTGGGGGTTCAGCATCGTCCTGAAGTAGACGTAGTCCGACCAGTTGAGCTCGCCCAGGAGGTAGGCCGCGGCGCCGTACGAGAACACGCCCACGACCGCCAGCACGCTCAACGCGATCCAGTCGACCGTGGGTATGAGCAGCCATTCGACCGTGTACATCGCGCCCACCATGACGAGGGCCGCGGCGATGTGCCTGTATGTCTGGGAGATCGGGAGTATCCGGCTGGTCCTCCAGGCCATGTACCTAAGCGCGAAGAAGTAGTATATCGAGCAGAACAGCAGGGAGAGCGCGGCGCCCATCCCCTTCATGCCGAGCATCTCGACGCCCGCGAACTCGTCCGGCACCAGGAGGACCAGGAGCACCAGCTGCAGCCCGAGTCCGCCCATGCCTATCCAGAAGAGCGTGATCGCCTTCCCTGCGCCGGCTATGCTCGACCGCAGCGGGAGCACGAGTGCCACGACCGCGCCGCTCACGACCAGCACATCCATGATTTCGACGGCGGGCGAGAAGGCGTCCGTGAGGAACACGCGGATTATGTCAGGGCCGTAGGCGAGGTAGAACGCGGCCGTGGGGATCACCACCAGCGAGACATACCTCTCGGCCTGGTTGACGACATCCCAGGTGGCGGCCGCGTCCTTCCTGTAGAAGTACGTGGTCACCGAGGGCAGGATCAGCGTCGCGACGGATAGGGAGAACACACCGACGAATATCGCCATCCGCTGGACGCCGAAGTACAGGCCGAGCTCGCGCATCCCCCAGAAGTAGCCGACGACAGCCTTGTCGAGGAAGAGGTCCAGGATTATCATCACGGAGACCATGAACACGGGGGCAAGCGACCGGATGTACTTCATGAGCACGGGCCTCCCCGGCCACTTGACCCGCACGTTGGACATGAACAGCGACACCAGGAATGTCGAGCTGATTATCCCCGCGGCGTAGGCAGAGGCCAGGAACGCAGGCCCGTCCGTGCTCGAGCCGTAGGCCGAGGTCGCGATGTAGCCTATGAACGACACGCGCACGATGAGCTCCAGCGTCGAGGGGATGTACACCTCGGCGCTCCTCCCGAGAGCATCGAAGGTGTGGGTGGCGATCTGGCTCACTCCCATCAGCACGTAGTACACGAGGAACACGTACATCGAGTTCAGGAGCGCGTGCGTCGGGACCATCTCGCCCCCCATGGCCCCGTCCTCGAAGAGCATTATGAGCGCCAGCGTCACCAGCGAGAAGACACCCAGCAGGACCAGGCGGATGATGGCATACGCCCCGACGCACTTGCCCACGTCCTCCCCGCTCTTGATGTGCAGGATGTGGACGGAGCCGAAGCCGAAGTCGGAGAAGAAGCTGAGTATCCCGATGGTGGCCATCGCGTAGCCCAGGACGCCCATGACGTCCGGCCCCATGTTCTTGGCAATGAAGATGAGGGCCGTGGTCCCGAGAAGGGCCCCGATGATGCCGTTGGCCACCGAGAGGGCGGCCCTGGGGCTCATGAGCCTGGTTCCCGAGGCTCCTGGCTTCGGGACCTCCGAGAGCATGTTCCCTTAACGGGCCGGGGCTGATAATAACCTGCTGGTGGCCCCGAGGCTCACATCCGCGAGGCGACTTCGCTGACGATGTCGAAGCCCTTCGCGAGGTTGTCAAGCGTGTTCGCGTACGAGAACCTCAGATGCCCCTCGCCCAGGCTGCCGAAGGACGATCCCGCGGCGCATATCACGCCGGCATCGAGTATCTTCAGCGCGAACTTCTCCGAGCTCACCTTCTGCGAGTACGTCGGGAAAAGGTAGAACGCGCCGCTCACGGGAGGAGTGGAGAAGCTCGGGATGGCTTCCAGCTTCTTCATCGCGAGGGCCCTGCGCTCCCTGAATTCGCCGACCATCCTCGCCATGAACTCGTCCTGGACCTTCAGGCCCTCGAGCACCGCGTACTGGGTCGGGGTCGGAGGACAGGCGAGGGTGTAGTACTGCACCTTAGAGAGCTGCTTCACGATCTCCTTCGACGTTGCGACGTATCCGATCCTCCAGCCGGTGGCCGCGAGTGACTTCGAGAATGAGTTCACGACGATCGTGTCGTCATGGAACCTCGCGAAGGACCAGTGCTCCCCCTCGTAGACGAACCCGTGGTACACCTCGTCCGAGAGGATGTAGAGCCCGTGGTCCGTCGCGACCTCGCCTATGGCCTTGACGGTCTCCTTCGGGAACACCGTGCCCGTCGGGTTCGAGGGACTGTTCATGACGATCGCCTTGGTCCGCGGCGTGATGAGCGACTTGATCTCCTCGACATCCGGCAGGAAGTTGTTCTCGGACTTCAGGGAGTACTCGACGGCCCTGCCGCCTGCGAGGCGTATGTCAGGGCCGTAGATTATGAACCCGGGGTTCGGAACGAGGGCCTCGTCCCCCTCGCCGATGATCGTCTCGCTGGCGATCCTCATCCCCTCAGTTGCGCCCGCCGTGACGATGATGTTCTCGTACGAGATGTCCTTCCTGTATCTCCTCATGCTAGCCGCGATTGCCTCGCGGAGCTCCATCACGCCGGCGCTGGGGCCGTACTTGTTCTGCCCGGACTCGAGGGACCGCTCGAAGGCGAGGATCATCTCCTGCGGAGGTTGGAGGTCGGGCTCGCCCAGTCCCAGGTTGATGGACCCTGAAGGCGCGGACTCGAACAGCTTCCGTATCCCGGAAACCTTGAGGGAGGAAACTCGTTCTGGGAACATCATCAAAGGTGATGTACAGTTTGATACATTAAAAGTGCGGGACTACACCGACACCCATGACAACGTGCTAGCAGACCGCACACTTCCGCCGCAGCTCAATCCTGCAGGCGGCCGACCTTGGGGAAGCGCTCGAGCACCTTGGCGTCGTGAGGGGCGTTCTTAATCGCGGAGGTCAGGTCCGCCCCGGACCAATGCTCGTTCTGGTGCTTCCCGTGGATCCAGTGGAAGCTCTTCGATACGTCGTACACGATGCCGTCGACCGCTACCCATGCAGGGGACTTTGTGCCATCATGCTTCCTGAGCTCTTCCTTCGTGATCGCTTTGTCCATCTCCCGCGCCCTCCTCAAGTTTCGATGACGGCTCCGCCGCCGTCACTCTGGGACCCTCGCCTTTCCCGTCATGCTGGTTATGTCAATCCTGTAGATCGACACTTCCCTGAACGATGATTCATCGATAAACTTCTTCCGAGCGTCGTCGGCGCTCAGCCCCGGCTCGAGCTTCTTCATCAGCAGCGTGAGCGCGCGCCTCTTTTCCGCGACCGAGTCGACCCTGGAGGCTTTCCCAGTCATATTGACGGTGTAATAGTCGTAGCTGCACTGGCCCTTCACGTAGCCTCGGTCTTCGACGACCTGGGCGTACACCCTGGGATTGGCCTCGAGGTAGTCTGACTTCTTTCCCCTGTTGGCTGAATGGAAGTAGAGACAATTCGATCTCGCGTCGTAGACGTGGTTCACGGTGACGAGGTAGGGATCGTCCTTCGCGCACATCGCGATCGTGACGAACGGCCGCCGCGAGACCAGCCTCAGCAGCTCCCTTTTGTTCCTGATCTCCTTGTCCGCGCGACGCATGTGGTACTTCTTCATGGCCAATGGGACCGCCGTCAAAGGCATCTTCTTCACGGCTGATGAAGTCTTCTTATCCTCTCAAACGCTGACCATCCTGGGAGAGCATGACCCCCAAGACGGCCATCGTGCGAGAGCCAGGCGCCAACTACACCAAGTGCATATCGTCGCACCCGCAGAGGTACACCATCGACCTTGAGAGGGCCAGGAGGCAGCACGGGGAGTACTGCAGGACGCTCTCAGGGCTCGGGCTCGAGATAGTCCGCCTGCCCAGGGACGATGCTCATCCGGACTCGTGCTTCGTCGAGGACAACGCGGTGGTGCACGGCGGAAAAGCGCTGATCTGCAGGATGGCCAAGGAGAGCAGAAGAGGGGAGGAGCTGGAGGTCGAGCGGGCGTTGAGCGAGCACCTCGATGTACGCAGAGCGACCGCTCCCGCGACGGTCGAGGGAGGGGACGTCGTCCATCAGGAGGACAGGCTCGTTTGCGGGCTCACGCAGAGGACCAACAGAGCCGGAGCGGACCAGATGGGCTCATGGCTGGGAGTCCCGGTCGACACGATCGCCGATGACTCCATCGTTCACCTGAAGAGCTACGTGAACTACCTCGGGAAAGGCCTGGTGATATCCACGCGGAAGTACGCGTCTCACCCTTCCCTGAGGCGGAACACGGTCCTCGTGGTGCCGGACGAGGAAT
>JAJYIS010000120.1 GCA_021789945.1 Thermoplasmata archaeon
GTTCACTCTTTGAGATGCATCTTCTCATCAGGTTGCTCCTCTCAGACTTGCCCACCGGAAGAAGAACAATGAACAAGCATGCTGACAGAGGAGGCAGAATCCGAGGAAGACTCACCCTTGAGTCTCCATCTTTGGAAACGATAGGTATGGGAATGCGCATATCATCAGGGGTCTCATCATGGATAGCCTTCTGCCAAGGAGGCCGATCGTACAATTATCTAGCAGGAGGGCAACTAGCGAGTGCCCGTCCCGCAACCTCGTCGACCCAGTCGGAAGTGGCCGCCTGGACAACAAGGCCACCACAGTGGCGTACAAGGTCGCGACCTGCAATCCCTTCGGGAAGCCGTGCACGCAGACCGGTTCCGAGAGCGTCGAGCATGTTGGAGAGTTGATCGACACAGCCGCAGGCGCGTCGCCTGGGTTGCACTACGTAGGCGCCAGGTGGATGGATCCGAAACGGCAAACGGTCAACGGAAAAAGGAATAAAAGGGTTTACGAGGCTGGTCCTGTTCTTCCGCAGTTGGATTGGAATCCGAACCTGATTGTCTGGCCATGCTCCGGTTCTGGCCCGGTTGGGCCCACCACAAGCCCCAGAACTGTTCTCCCCAAGAACGTCCTCAACTCGCCGAGTGCGCTCGCGAAATGAGGTCCCTGATCTTCCTCTGGCGGTCGGAGATCCTCGACCACGCGGTCATGATGTCTGCGAAGAAGCTCTCCGCGGCCTGCTCGAAGCCAGGACCTATGTCCAAGGTCTTCTCGTGGAACTTGAACAGCTCATCGGTGAGCGTCCCGAAATCCTCCACCCCGTTGTTCGCGTCGAAATGCTCGATGTGCATCCGGAAGTCAGCGCACACCTTCAGTAGCGGCCTGTGCCTGTTCCTCAGGTTCGCGAGGTCCGCTTCCGTCGGGAACACGCTCTTGAGCTTAGTGAGCATCTTGTCCGCCTCGTGAAGGCTGATGAGCAGGAAGTGCACGTCCGCGAACAGCGCAGTCCTGATGAATCTTGACTTCGACAGGTTCTCATCCTGTGGATGGTCGCCGAACACACGCACTGTCGCCTCGTTCCTGACGAGTCCGCGGTACTCCAGCACGTCCGAGTGCAATCGCTTGAACTGAAGGCGCGCGACATCGATCGTCTGGGCCATCTGGGCCATCACGGCGTCCGCTTCGCTCCGGGTGCGCCTCTGGACCGACGTGTCGATAGGTCGTTGTTTGTCCTGCTCCATATTCCTACCGCTACGGGTACGAATCTGTGCATCGCGCCTTAAGAACGCTCACTCCCAGGTATCAAAGATGATAACACAGGCATGGGGGGCGCCGGAGCACTCCTACTGACCCGTACGTCACAAGCTATTCACTATTGCCCATCGTATCGGCAAGCAGGAGGTGAATTAATGCCGAAGAAGACAAGACCAGGACACTCGGCCGAGGTGGCCAGGCAGGAGCTCAAGGACGTCGTCGGCTGCATGAGCTGCGGCCTTCCCATGAAGAGGACCCAGAGAGAGGTCGCGTCAGAGCTTGCCGACCTGTGCCCCAGCTGCGTGGACAAGTCCGGACACCTGAAGAGCTACGATGAGGTCTTTGAAGGGCTCGTCACGAAGCACTACATGAAGAAGGAGAGCATGAGCCGGTCAGAGGCTGAGAAGGTCGCGAGACAGAGGATGTCAGAGTTGCCCGCATGGAAGGACGCCGAAACCTCGACTTGAGCGAAAGGTACGAAAACCGGAACGGTATATACCCACCCCGATGGACGAAACCGACTCGAAGATCCTGAACCTCCTGCGCGAGAACGCCAGGATGAAGAACACGGAGATCGCCAGGCACGTTGGGCTCACCGAACGGGCTGTGAGGGCCAGGATTGAGAAGCTCGTCCGCGAGAAGGTAATCCGCAAGTTCACGGTGGAGACATCCCCGGTCGGGGTGGAGGGTATAGTCCTGATCGACACCCAGGTCGACAAGACCCCAGCGGTGAAGGACACCGCCAGAAAGCTGTCAGACACAGTTTTCGAATGCAGCGGCGACTACGATGTCGCGGTGCGGCTCAAGGCCGACAACCTCGACGACCTGAACAAGCGCGTCGACGAGCTGAGGAAGCTGCCAGGGGTAAACAGGACCTCGACGCTCGTGAAGCTCGACTGAGTACGTCATCGTGCCGGCCTCCTCGCGCCACATTTTCATGGTCGCACCGGAGCTGGCCGGTTGATTATCACATTGCGAAACGAGACGAAACTGTTTATACTCCGCGAAGCTTCTTAGTGGGTGAGTGACCCGATGGACTTGATGGACGCCATCAAGACTAGGAGGAGCATCCGGAGGTACAAGGAGACGCCAGTACCCGAGCGGCTGCTCAACGAGGTGCTCAACGCCGCGAGACTGGCCCCATCCGCGGACAACGCCCAGCCCTGGCGGATCATCGTGGTCATGGACGAGCAGGCGAAGCTTAAGATAGCGATGGCGTCAAACAATCAGAAGTTCATCGCGGAGGCCCCGGTGGTCCTGGTGATATGCGGCATGCCCGACGAGGCGTTCTCGATGATGGGCGGCTACATGAGCGCGCATGTGATAGATGCCGCGATCGCGGTCGACCACTTGACCCTCGCGGCGCACTCGCTGGGCCTCGGAACCTGCTGGATCGGCTGGTTCAAGGAGGAGAAGATCCGCGATATCCTCTCGATACCAGAGGACGTGCCCGTGGTCGCCCTGACCCCCCTGGGATACCCGGCGGAGGCTCCCGAGAGGTCGCCGAGGAAGAACCTCGAGGAACTCGTCAAGTTCGAAAGGTATCAATGAAACCCATTCCCCCTGAATGAGAGGTCTTCTGCCCAGGAACGAAGGCCAGAAGGAGCTGGAGAAATTGGCATCGAAAGGCGTGACAAGGACCGGTGATGTGTACTGCATGTCCTGCTTCCAGTTGCTTGAGGACAGGCAGGTCGCGAAGTGCCCTGGATGCCTCTCGGACCTCGAATCGGAGGTGAAGGCGTTCCTGTGTCCCAAATGCCGCCAAGTGCTCACCCTGGGGGAGTCCTCCTGCCCCAAGTGCGGCCTCAAGTTCAAGGTGAGGACGATCAAGAGGCCCGACGCGAAGGAGGACGACCAGTTCCTGGTCAAGCTCATCGAATGGGGCAAGCAGCCAGGAGAAGCGCAAGAGGGAAGGCCCTCCATCGCCTCCGAGGCCCCCCAACAGCAGCTAGCAGAGGCGGCCCCGCCCACCCCAAGCGAGCAGGTGAAGAAGCTCGCGGAGCTGAAGGAGAGCATCAAGGAGCTCGTGAACGACAGGTCCGAGATGCTCGACCGGATGGAGAAGAGGATGGAGGCCGAGAAGGCAAGGCTCGCCGAGATAACTGCCATGGACGAGGAGTCGAGCTCGGCTGAGCAGATCGAGGAGGAGATCGCCGCGCTCGCCGAGGAGATGGCGGACATCACGATGCTCCAGGCACAGATGGAGTCGCTCTCGGACGAGATCGGATCCCTCATGAGCTCGGTCGAGGTCAGCGGGCCAGCCAAGGAGAAGGGGCTTGCCGCTCGCGCGCTGCGCCTGAAGCTCGACGAGAAGGAGAAGGAGCTCTCCGAGCTGAAGGCGAAAGAGGAGCAGCTGGCGCAGAAGGAGGAGATGGTGGACAGGAAGATCCAAGCCTATGCCCACAAGAAGAAGCTGCTGGACCAGGAGGAGGAGAACCTCAAGGTCAAGGTCGAGAAGCTCGAGGAGGAGCGCGCCGAGCTGGAGCGGCTCAAGTCGGCGGCAGCCAATGCGAGGACGGACGCGGAACGAGATGAGGCACGCGCGTCATGGGAAGAGGAGCAGAGGAAGATCAAGAAGCTCGTTCTCGGCCTGAAATCGACGGTCATGGACCATAGGACCGGCACGGGCCTCACCGCAGACGAGATCGAGGCCGCTGAGGGAGACATCCAGAAGCTGGTCTCCGACCTCGAGTCGCAGATAGCCGGGCTAATCGAGGACAAGATCGCGCTCCAGGGGAGCATCTCGGAGGCTTCCGCTGTCGACGAAGACATTAAGAAGCTGTTGAAGGTCCTCGACCAGCTGCTGGGAGAGCTTCCCGAAGAGGCGATCGAGAGGTTCTCAAAGTCCAAGGAGTTCGCGATTTACGAGCGAGTGCTCGACAAGTTCGAGATATGAAATCTGGGAAGAGATTTAATGCATAAGCCCTTATATAACAAAAACCCCAATATCATTACACCCCTCCCCCGAGGACTCACCGGACGTTCGTAGCTGGAGCTGGCACACTATGGGTCTCAGAGACAAAGCGAAAGAGAGCGCACTGAAGGCGTCAATGCCGGCCCCCGAGGGCCCTCCGGAGAAGGCGGAGAGTCACGGAGCCGGCGAGGGTCCTGCGGAACCTGCCGAGGCCCCGAAGGGCGGCGCTAGCCTCGAGTCATCCGTAACATACCTCGTCGAGGAGGAGCGCCCCGACGTCGCGTACTCGCTCTTCCTTTCCACCACCCAGCAGGGCATGCGCGGGATGATCGTTTCCAGGACATATCCCAAGAACCTGAGGAAGTCCCTGAACCTCGGGGACGTCCCGGTGTACTGGCTGACGAACGCGATGAGCGACGAGGCTATTGGCCCGAAGGACCTCGAGAGGCTCACGCTCACCATAAGGAGGTTCATGGAGGAGGGCGGAGGCCAGGTCGTCCTCCTGGACTCACTCGAGTATGTGATCACGAACAACAAGTTCGTCAGCGTGCTCAGGCTCCTCCAGACCATCCGCGACATAGTCACGGTGCACAAGGGGATCGGCATAGTATCGCTCAAGTCGTCCACGCTCGAACCTTCCAAGCTCTCCTCCGTCAGGACGGAGCTCTAGGTGTTCTCCCAGGACAAGGGCGCGGTCGCGCCGCTGCCAGCCCCCGAGTCCGAGAAGAAGCTCATAACCGAGCTCAGAGAGGACGAGATCCTGATAGAGGCCGAGAAGGTCGAGGACGAGAAGA
>JAJYIS010000121.1 GCA_021789945.1 Thermoplasmata archaeon
GGGTCCTGCCTGGGTCCGAAAACGTTGAAGAATCTCAAGGAGACTGTCTCCAGCCCGTAGAGCTCCTTGAACAGCCTGCAATAATGTTCGCCGGCAATCTTCGTGACGGCGTACGGAGATAGCGGTCTCAAGGGGGCGTCCTCCTTGATGGGCAAAGATTCCGGGGTACCATAGACGGCGCTAGAAGAGGCAAAGATGAACTTCCTTGCACCAGCGTCCCGAGCGGCCAAGAGGCACGAGAGCGTTGCGTCCCCTCCGCTCCTGTTCACCAAGAGCGGGTCCTTGACGGAAAGAGGGACCGATGGCACAGCCGCGTAATGGAATAGATAGTCTGCACCCTTGCACACCTTTCTCATGAATCTGTCATCGCAGGCGTCTCCTCGGATGAACTTGACCTTCCGCTCGGCAGTCAATTCCCCAATGTTCTCCAGCCTGCCCGTCGACAGGTTGTCCACTACGACGACATCGTTCTTCTCCGAGAACCCTCCGGCAAGGTGGGAACCGATGAATCCGGCCCCTCCTGTCACGACGATCCGCTTCCCTATCATGAACTTCCTGCCCTTCGCCAAGCTGGATGAATACCCTGGCTGGAAAGGCGAGGGACAGCTTAATACCTTACGAGCATCTTCCTGGTGAGCGACATGTCTCCTAAGCTTGGGATCATAGATGGCGTAGCAGTGAAGCCCCTGAGACGGATAGTCGACGACCGCGGTTGGCTCATGGAGATCTTCCGATCGGATTGGCCGGAGTTCCAGAAGTTCGGCCAGACATACATGACCACCTGCAAGCCCGGTGTGGTCAAGGGATGGCACTATCACAAGCTCCAGTGGGACCATTTCGTGCCGATCAAGGGCAATGCGCTCGTGGCGCTGTATGATGCCCGGGAAGGCTCCAAGACGAAGGGCGTCCTCCAGGAGATCGAGGTCTGGAACAAGGAGCCGAAGTTCATCAAGATACCTCCGGTGGTGTACCACGGTTTTACGCCTCTGGACGACGACGAGATATGGGTCGTCAACACGCCCACGGAGCTGTACAATTACAAGGCCCCGGACGAGTACCGCCTGGAATGGAACGACCCGTCGATAGGCTACATGTGGCGCAGTAAGAAGTGATCCGCGATGAAGGTCCTGATCACCGGCGGCGCTGGCTTCATCGGGTGCAACTTCGTGAGGCACATGCTCAGGGAGCACCCAGGCATCGAGATAGTCGTCCTGGACAAGCTCACCTACGCTGGCAGGCTCGAGAACCTCGAGGACGTCAAAGACAAGACCAAGTTCGTCAAGGGCGATATCTGCGACAAGGACATCGTCCACAAGGTCATGACCGGGTGCGATTCCGTGGTCAACTTCGCCGCGGAGACGCACGTTGACAGGAGCATCTCGTCGCCCGAGGAATTCGTAAGAACCGACGTGCTCGGAGTGTTCACGCTCCTCGAGGAGGCCCGGAAGAGCGACGTCAAGAGGTTCGAGCAGATATCGACGGACGAGGTTTATGGCTCGACGGAATCTGGGTCTTTCTCGGAGAAGACGCTCCTGGACCCTTCCTCCCCGTATTCCGCGAGCAAGGCGGGGGGAGAGCTACTCGCGCGGTCCTATGCCAGGACATACGGCCTCAATGTCGTGGTCACGAGATCGTCGAACAACTACGGGCCGTTCCAGTTCCCTGAGAAGCTCATACCGGTGCTGATCATCAAGGCACTTAGGGACGAGCCTCTGCCGATCTATGGGAAAGGCCTGAACGTCAGGGACTGGCTGCATGTCGATGACAACTGCAGGGCAATCGAACTCGTCCTCAACAAGGGCAAGCCTGGCGACATCGTGAACATCGGTTCGGGAAACGAGGTACCGAACATCGAGATAGCCAAGAAGATCCTGCACCACATGAACAAGCCCGAGAGCCTGATCAAGTTCGTCGCCGACAGGCCCGGACACGACTTCAGGTATTCTCTGGATTGGGGCCGTCTCCGAGAGCTCGGATGGAGCCCGCACGTCAAGCTGGAGGACGGATTGAAGCGGACCGTCGACTGGTATCTCAAGAACAGGTCGTGGTGGCTCCCGATAGCATAGCGCCCTCGTCATTTCCAGAGGACACCGATGCCCCATTTCAATTCCGGCTGGGAGTTGAATTCATCGTGCTTGTAGCTCCCCAGGATCTCTTTCCAGAGTCGCTCCACCTCTCCACGCTGAATCCTTCTCTGGGCCACATCAGAAAGGGTCATGACGTCGAGATCGAAGATCGGATATCTCGTTCGGGTGTACATCTGGACACCAGGACCGGTCATGATCAACTTCGATGCATCTACTAGTCCGAACTTCATCATGTCGTTGACTGTGTCCTTTGGCTGTGCTAAGTAAGGGGGATCATCAGGAGAATGCATGCGTCAGTCTAGCTCATCTCTAGGGCCTTGGTTTGAGTTCGGAGGAGGGCAACCAGGGCCAGCTACCTTGAGAGCATCGTTCTCACGAGGCCGAAGAAGTCACGCACATCGCGGCCTTGGCTGGTCACATGAAGGCAGGTCGCGTAAACCGCGAGGCCGACAACAGCGAGAAGGATCAGCGAGAACCATCTTGCCGTCAGCATCGGCTGTGCAAGGTAGAGGAACGCGAACAGCACCAGCCCGCTCACGATGGGCGGGATGATGGGCCCGGTGATCTCCCGCACACTGGCCTCGAAGACTCTTGAGAAGACGATTGTGAAGTAGAGGAACACACCGAGCGATATCAATGTGGTAAATGCACAGACGCCGTTCAACCCGAACAGTCTCGCCGCGGGGTAGATCCCTGCAACCAAGACCACAGCCTGTACCGTGGCCTGAGCGGACATGTAATGGGGCTTTCCGATCGATACGAGGACGTTGCTGGCTGGCGAGATGATCGAGTTCAGGAAGCCTTGGATGGCGAGGATGGCGATCGGGATCACCGCGGCGGACCACTTGCTGCTCAACATCACGGTCACGAACATCGGGCTGAGGGCGGCCAAACCGACCGCTATTGGCACATTGACTATCGCGATCATCCTCAAGGACTGCGTGTACCCTATCATGAGCTTGTGCCTAACGTCCTTGATTCTCGCCATCGTCGGGAACAGGACCGCGTTGACCACGCCGGAGATCTGCGAGCTCAAAGTCCTCCCGAATTTGATGGCCACATAGTACACCCCGAGGACCGCGAGGCTCAGGATCGTGCCCACCAGGAGCTGGTCGACGCTGAAGATGACGAACCCCATCAGGCCGACGACCAACAGGTGAGAGCCGAAACCGAGCAGCTCCCTCGCCAGCTTCCAGTCGAATTGCGGCTTGACCACCGTGTTCTCGAAGTACCGCAGCGCAGTGACGTACGCGGCACTCGCCGCTAGGGAACCATAAACGATGCTCCAGTAGGAGAAATGGAGGTAGGCGAGTGACACGGTCACGCCCACGTTCGTTACAGACTGCACGATGTTGCACATTCCCAGCTGGCCGAACTTCAGGGATCTGGTCAAGAGCACGAAAGATGAGAAGGATATCAGCTGGATGAACAGATTGACCGAGAGGACGACCAGGACCAGCGCCAACCTCGGCTCGTTGTAAAGGCTGGCAAGGAACGGCGCGACCGATATGACGCCCACCAGGCATATAGAGGCTATAATCCACCTGAGGGTGATTGCGACCCCTATTGATTCCTCGATCCTGGTGTCCCTCTGGACGACGGCTGAATAGACCCCGAAATCGTGCAATGTGGTGAACAAGGAGACGAACACCAATCCGATGCTCACGATGCCGAGCTCACTGGCGGTGAGTACCCTAGCGAGGACCACGGACATGAGGAACCCCAGTCCGAGGATCACGACCTGCGACGCTCCTACGTACGAGACGTTCCTGACTGTCTTGGCATGAAGGCCATGCAACGAACGCAGAAAGCAACGCTACTGGATGACTCTTTCGGTCGTTCAGACGGCACTTTGGTGATGACCGAACACCCTTGAGAAGGGAAGGAATATTGACCGATGGAAGTTGCTCTACGAGGCCGAAGCCATCGGAACCTATCGGACCGCACTGCATCGAGGACCTCTTCGCCCGTCCCGAGAGGAGGGGACGATATCGCTCTTCTTGCCCGTTTTCGAGGATTTCCACTCAGAAAGAAGTGGGCAAACCTCATAATCCCTTAGGTCTCTCCCGCTCTAGGATGATGGCCGTGGAGTTCCGACGCATGCTGGTATTGGCCCCCCATACGGACGACGGGGAGCTGGGTTGCGGAGGCACGATCGCCAAGGCGATCGACGAGGGAATCGAGGTGAGGTACGTTGCCTTTTCATCGGCAGACCGGTCTCTTCCCAAAGGATTCAAGAAAGGCGCCCTGAAGAAGGAGCTGTTCGAGGCCACGGCGAGGCTCGGCCTCTCGAACAGGAACGTCAAGTGTCTAGACTACGACGTCCGCACATTCTATCACCACAGACAAGAGATCCTTGACGACATGCTCGAGATTAAGAGCAGTTTCGACCCTGACATCGTGTTCGCCCCTTCCATGAACGACCTTCATCAAGACCACAAGACCGTCGCCGAGGAATGCAGGAGGATGTTCAAGCGGACATCCGTCCTTGGGTATGAAATGCCCTGGAACAACATCAGCTTCGACACGCTTTGCTTCTCGATACTCAAGCGCAAGCACATCGAGAGGAAGATGGAAGCCCTGAGATGCTACGAGAGCCAGAAGCACAGGGAGTACCTCAGCGACGCGTTCATAGAGGGCCTCGCGAGGACGAGGGGGGTCCAGATCAACGCACAATATGCCGAGGCCTTCGAGGTAGTGAGGTGGATCATCAGGTGACGAACGCAAGGATGCGGGACCTGAGAGTCGTCGTCACAGCCGTCGGAGCACCTGGCGCCGTAAACATCGTGGACGCCCTCAGGAAGAACGGCGAGCGCAAGGTCAC
>JAJYIS010000122.1 GCA_021789945.1 Thermoplasmata archaeon
AACCGGCTGCATGCCCAGAAGGCTATCCTCGCCGCTGTGCTCTCGAAGTGAGCTGCGAGGTGACGATCGAGTCGAGGGAGTCCAGGAACTCCTCTTTCTTGTCGGCAGGGATGGTCGCTCCGGCGGCTATGTTGTGGCCTCCTCCGACACCACCTACCTTCTCCGCGGCGGCCCTCATCGCGAGCGAGAGGTCCATGCCCTTCGAGACCAGGTCTTGAGTGCCCCTCGCCGAGGCCTTGACCTTGGGCTCTTCCGAGAACTCCGTCGATTCTGCGAACGCGACCATGGGGGCGGTCCTGTCCGCCCCCTCGCTCCCCAGTAGCATGCCCGCAACAGTGCCGACGATAGTGTCCTCGATCTCGTCCCCAGCGTCGAAGAACTGGATGCTCCTCATCCTGATGACCCCGCTCCCCTTCGCCCACGCGAGTGCCTTGCTGATGGCGGACCTGTGGTCCCTCAGGAGCGCGACCCCCTCCGCAAGGGCGTCGGCGCGATCACCCATGCATATCCTCAGGCCGACCTCCGGGCGGCCGTGCCTGCCGCAGGCGTTCAAGAGGGTGGCGTACTCCTTCGCGTCCCGCAGGGGGGAGCCCTTGGCCTCGCTCCCGAAAACATATACCTTGCCGACCAACCGGTCAACGGTCTCCTGCCTCCTCCTGGCAGCCAGGAGCAGCTCCTTGAGCTCCGATATGATCTTCTCCCTCTCGTCCCCTGTCAGGTCCGTCCAGGTCCTCCACTCGTCGCCGTCCTTGAGCTCGATCCCCAGCTCCAGGAGGAAGCTGATGGCCCCCTCCTCGTTCCCGCTTATGCGCGGTATGAACGGGTCGCTCGAGAACTCGAGCAGCTTGTGGACCGGCCTTGTCTCCCTGCCGAAGAACCTGATGTCCTCGATCTCGCTCACGCGCGAGCTCTTCGATGCCGCCTCGAGTATCGCCCGGTTGGCGCCCTCCAGCCTCCTGGTCCTCTGGTCCTGGAGGTCGCCGATGGCCCCGAGGACGCCCAGACCGGCAAGATCGATGTTCCTGTCGTCGAAGGCCAGAGCCACGAGAAATGTGCTTCCTGCGCCGCTGAGGTCGTTCGCGCCTGAGATTCCGTGCAGCTGCGGATTGACATGTTCGACAGTGGAGAAGTCTGTCAACAGTCTTTGCCCATTCGCACCCGCGGCGGGTGACCCGCCTGAAGGCGCATGGTGGTCCGACACGACCGCCTGCATTCCCTCGATCTTCCCCAGCGATCCGCTCCCCAGATCGGTGAACCATACTATGCCAGCGCCGTCGGACCTGAGTGCGCCAAGAGCCCCCTCGTCCAGCTTCTTGAAGAACCTCGTCTCTGATTTGGCCGACCTGCGGGCGAGGGCGGTGCTCGCAATCGCCGCGGCCGCAATCCCGT
Source organism: Thermoplasmata archaeon (assembly GCA_021789945.1). Lineage (GTDB taxonomy): Archaea > Thermoplasmatota > Thermoplasmata > UBA10834 > UBA10834 > COMBO-56-21. The sequence goes on from JAJYIS010000122.1 coordinate 1,390, forward strand.
CAGCATCGATGTGCGCGGCAATCACCACGGACCGGGACTTGGAAAGAGCGTCTGCCGCGCGCTGCGCATCCCTCCACAGCCCTCGGGGCAGCTTCGCACACAAGGCTGCGGCCTCGTGAGCCGTCAAACCTTCACGATCCCGAGAGATGTCAGGATGAAGAATGCGACGAGCGCCAGGCCGATTATGATGATGTACTTCACGGCCCTGCTTATGACGAAGATCATGACGACGAACGATAGCGCGGCCATTACGAGCGAAAGTAGCTGGTCCATCCCAGTCCCCCTATCTGGCGCATCCTTAATCAAGCTTTTCCAGAAGGGAGGCTCGATTCGAACACCTGCTTCCTCATCCTCTTGTAGGCGTGGTCCGCCAGCGCCGCCAAGTTGCGGCAATCCCACGCGTTGTACTCCTCGAGGAGCTCGAGCGCGTTGCTCTTCCCTTCGCGTTCCCAGAGCCGCCACAGGTAGACCGCATCCTGGCCCGTCATGTATTCGACCCTTCTGTCCCGCTCGATCTCCAGCTCTCTCTCTATCCTCTTGAGCCCGCCCGTAAGCCCCAGCCTACGGAGAGGATGCCTCAGGTCGACGTGCGGTATGCTCGGGACCGTCCCCGGGAACTGCGATTCTATCATCGGGATGTCGAAGCTCGAACCGTTGAATGTGACGATGAGCTTGGCGGTACCCAGCATCGCTGCCAGATTGCCCCGCGTGAGGCTGAGGCTCCTCACCAGTGTGTGCATCCGCTTCCCGTCGAACATCCCCACCATGGTGATCGGCGAGCGAGGGGAGACCCCCGTCGTCTCGATGTCCAGGTACATCGTGCCGCTCCGGAAATCCTCGAGGCATCGCCAGGCGTCCCTCGGAGGGACATGCTCTGCGAAGTACGACGAGTCTTGCCTGAGCAATCTGTCCCGGGCGATCTCCAGCTGCGCGTCAAGCGCGTCCTTTCTCTCAGGGGAGATCCCGCGGATCTTGGTTGCGCCGAGGAAGTCATCCCAGCGGGCAATCCCCATTCTCCAGAATGTCCTCTCCCTCTGCCGGCCGATGCCGTCGAGAAGTATGAAGGAACTTGTCAGCATCCGCGTTGAAAGGTGGCCACCCGATATTTAAGATAGAGACTGGCCTCGGGAAAGTAGTCACAATGTTGTTAAGCACGCTGCGCCTATCAAGCATCATGGATACTCCGGGATTCGAGGTGATCGAAGGCATCCGGCTGCTTCCCGGCGGGGCGACGTTGCTGACGGAGGAGAGGGTGCTCGTCGTAGCTGATCTTCACCTCGGCTGCGAGGCTGCGCTGGAGTACGAGGGGCTCAGCATCCCCCGAGTCCAGACCCGGAAGATAGGCCAGTATCTGGACAAGGTCATCAGGGATGTCCGACCAGACCGCATGGTGGTTGCCGGCGACCTCAAGCACAACTTCTCTCGGAACCTCGCCCAGGAGTGGCAGGACATAGAGCGCTTCATAGAGGGACTGAACGACAGTGTCGCCCTTGAGGTCGTGAAAGGCAACCACGACAACTACCTCGGCATCATACTCAGGGAGTTCAGGATCCCGTACGGAAAGGAGACCTCGGTGTCGGGCATCAGGATACTCCACGGTCACTCAGGTCAGCTCGATGGTCGCACGACGATCATAGGCCATATCCATCCGTCTCTGAGGCTGAGGGACAGCGTCGGCGCATCGTTCAAGGACCACTGCTATCTCTTCGACGAAGAGAGGCGCGTGCTGGTCCTGCCTGCGCTCAGCCTGGTCTCGTACGGGACCGACGTCGTCAGCCAGCCGTCGTCTGACGGCATGTCCCCTCTCCTTTCCGGCCGGGGGCTCGCAGATTTCGTGCCAATCGCGTTCTCGGGCGACAGGCAGTTGAGCTTCCCGAAGGTCGGCCTTCTCAGGGACATGAGGAGGACCGGCAGCTAGCCGCGCCATGGGTCAGATGCCTCACCTCCAGCATGGAAATCGTTAATATCGCACAAACGTTTAGCCTTCGTCAAGGGGGTAGACAGAGTGGCTGATGAGAAGAAGTTGACTGTAAGTGAAGTGAGAAAGACGATTGCGACATCCCTGGCTGCGGCCTTTGGGTTCGTCATCGCGCTGTTGTGGAACCAGGTCGTGACGGGCGGCCTCAAGGTCGCGGGCGTAGACACGACGTTCGCAACTATAACCTTCATGGGCTGGATCGGATATCTCGTGACGGCTCTGGTCATCACGATTGTGATGATACTCTTGATCATCCTGATCGGCCGGTGGGGCAACAAGTAGATCCGTCGAGAACGGCACTAGCGCAAACGCTACCTCCCGGCATTTCGTGCCGGGAGGAGAAACCGCTTTTCCATCGATACTTTCAGGACAGCAGATGGCGACCATCCTGTAGTCTGGACTTCAGAGCGAACACGAATAGACTTATGTATTCGCATAATCATCATTATTCTGGCAGGTGCGACCAGTGGCCAGAGGTATCTATGTCAGCGACGCTGATGTCGAGATGTCAAAGGACATAGAGACCCTCAGGATCGACAGACACCTCGTGTCCGACCTGTCGTCCATGATGCCGGGACGCAGAAGGCGCATGGTCGACAGGATCGAGGAGCACGGAGCGAAGAATCCGTTGGCGATCGTCCCGATTCTCCTGAAGCACCATGACGATGATAACCCCAAGGCGAGGAAGCAGGTTAGGGCCAGCCTCGCCCGCCTGACCCAGTCCGAGGTCGGCGAGCTCGCCCTTGTGGAATGTCTTTTCAGCAGGCACGCGGAGATAGCGAACGCTGCGGCCGGCATACTGGACGAGCGCGGCTACAACAGCTCGAACCTGCTGTCGTTCTATAGGCAGACGGAGAACCTGATCAACCAGGCAAGGGTCGCGGACGTCTTCTGCAAGGATGTCGAGGAGCTCGTGACCGACTCGATAGAGACCTACAAGGAGGGCAGATTCGACCAGGCGATGACCAACATGAAGATGGCCAAGGACCTGCTCGAGGACAGGCTCGAATGGCACGGCCATCTTAGCGGGTACATCAAGGATGTGTTGAAGCTGACCCCGACGCTCGGCAGAAGCGGCGTCCAGGTGGATTCCATCCAGGACTCGATAAGGAACGCCGCGACGGCGATGCAGAACAGGGAGTACACGGAGGCGAGGGCCCTCCTGGACCTGAGGAGGCAGGAGACCCGGCTCTGGAAGCAGCTGTGGAGCATGGAGGAGTTCATCACCAAGCGCATCCAGATGAAGCCCATCATCGAGCTGATGGTCCTCCAGGACTCCGATAAGAGGCTCATAGCGAGCTTCAACTCCGTGGGGAAAGAGGTGGCAGAGCTCATCCAGGGCAACCGCGGGATAGAGGCCATCAAGAGGGCCGAGGCGTTCATAACCGATGATGTCTCCGCGGACTATCTCGCGAAGAATGGGAAACGCCTCGACACGAAGGACGAGGCGTCCTGGTACACGATGTGGGCCGTTGGCCTGGGCCTCCTGAAGCTGATCGCGCCGGTGCTTCCGAACG
>JAJYIS010000024.1 GCA_021789945.1 Thermoplasmata archaeon
CCCCGCCCACGCCGACGAGATACGCTCCAGCATTGCTCCTGCAGAGCTCGTAGGCCCTCTCGTGGGACATGACGGTCCAGACCCTGACGCTGGTCTTCCTGCCGTTTTTCAGGCCTATGACCTCGGCGACGAAGCCCGAATGGCCCTTAACCTTTCCAGAGAGAGCGGTCGGGTTCGGCATCGTCGCGACGACGACATCGATCGGCCTCACCTTCACGCCCTTGACATCGATGTGCTCCTTGCTCAGCATGCCCATCTTCCTGAGCATGATGGCCGCCTTCGCGAAATTGTCGTCTATGCCAATCCTGAAGTCCGCCTCCTTCAGGGTCTTCGTGAACATCGGCATGTAGTAGGTCTCGTCGTGGTTGGTCCTGTAGATCGGGAGCTTGCCCAGCGGCTCCGGGAAATCGTAGACGAGCCTCTCGCTAAGCGGAGGGATGAACTCCATCTTCCCATTCCTGAAGACGGCGGCGGGCACGCTCGTCTCGTCCAGGAGGTCGACGGGAGACCAGAGCGAGTAGAAATCCTGACCCTCGATGTAGCCCGTGTCGCCGTCGGAGACGTGGGCGATGTCGGCGCGGTCGAGCTTGCTCGCGGCGTAGCGGATGAACACATCGGATATCCCTGGCTCCTCGCCCATGGAGGTCAGGCACGTAATGCCCCGGTCCTTGCACCTCTGGTCCAGCTTGACCGTGTGCTCGCCGGGGGCGTCGAACGGCAGGCCGAAGTCGACGTAGCTCCTGCCTTCGTCTATCGTGGCATCGAGAACCTTGACATTCAACCTCCACGGGATAGAGCTCACGATGACATCCGTGCGCCTGAGCAGACCCTTGACCTGCCTCATGTCCGTCGCGTTGACCTTCTCGACAGACACCTTGTCGCTCATGAGGTGCTTGAACAGAGCTTCAGCGGCCTCAGTCCTCGCGTCCGCGAGGACTAGCTGGTCGACATTGGGGTTGCGCGCCAGCTGCTCCGCGCAGACCAGTCCAGTTATGCCACATCCGAGTTGGACGACTTTCATCCCGGTTCCCTCACACTTCACTCCTACCCAAGTGGTCAAGATGCTGCCAATGATTAAGTTCTTTTCTAGGGAACACTGTAAGCAAGCTCCGCGGGGAATGAATGGTCATGCGACAGCGGCTCTTTAGGGCGTGGAATCCGACCGTCAACAGGCGACTGCTACCGTATCCTCACTTCGAGCATAGCGTTTCGATGACCCAGCGCAACTTATAAAAGGTCAGCATCTGATTCACTCCAAGCGCGGTCCGACAGGACTGTGTGAGGGGGAAAGGCGGGGTGGCAGTAGATAGTAGTTTCTTGACTGCGAATTCCTGGTTCGGATTTCGTTTCTTCTCAAGAGATTGACCACTGCCATCGCTCCTCCTCCCGTGAGCAGCACGTGACGCTGCTCTCCTGCAAGAAAAGGAAAGGAGGAAATGGGAGAATGTTGAAGAGACCGAGAAGGGACTTGAAAGGGCTAGCAGTTGCGGTGGGCGGACTATTCGTCGTCATGGCTCTAGTGGCCATGCTGACACCTGGCAAGGGCGTCACGCTTACCGTCAAGGACTACGGGGATTTCACACTCGACTCACCGGGTGGATCCTACAACTTCGATCAGATCTGGGACTTGACCGCGAATGATCTCGAGATCTCATACAGCGTCGACCTGTCCTCAGCAATAGCGCAGAATCCCTACTGGGCAGGGACATACTGGGTTACCTGGATGTGCCCATGGGTATCTGTTGGACTGACCGGAGGGACCAATGGTTGGATGTGTTCGGGGTGCCCGTACTCCTGGGGCGGAGAATCAGTATCCGATCCGGCAGCAACATATGCATTGAGCCCGTCGGACCCCAACCCTGGAGTGGTGAATTTGGCAGACAAGCACAACCTCCAGACCGTGGGCGGGCAGGACGAGAGTGCGTATGACGCTCTGAATCCATTGAATCCAATCGTCGTTGCCTCACCCTTTGGTTCGGGGAACAACTACGGCATCTGGTTCGACCGTGACTCCACCGATCCGTACCAGGATGATAATCCATTGACGCCGGGACCTGGCACGAGCAGCGTGCCGTGGGGAGCAGTGGGCGGTGGGACATACGACACGCTCGGGAAGTACGACATCGTGGTCACCTACCATGCCATCTCGGCGACTCTGGGAACCATGTTCGCCACTGTGAACGGCATCCAAACGGGGTTCTATGCCACTTGGCATAAGGGAGTGCCGGACTACTACCCCGCAGGGAAGAGCATCACGGGGGACTTGACCAACGCCAATTTCTTCGTGAGCATGTGGGCGCCCGCAGGATGCGGAACCGTATCTGTGTCGGATGTCCAGGTGACTGGGGTACTCGCAACGATCCCGGTGACGATTGACATAAAGCCAGGAAGCGACCCCAACAGCATCTGCCTTGCGGACAAAGGTCTTCTCCCGGTGGCGATTCTTGGGAGCAGCAGCCTTGATGTTCGCAAGATTGTCGGCGACTCGCTCATGCTCGGCGTCGACCCGACCTATGTGGACATAGCAACCAGAGGACCTGCTAAGGCCCCCAAGCTCGCCTTGTCCTATGAAGATGTCAATGGGGACGGGAGAACGGATCTAGTCGCATTCTTCTCTGTGCAGGAATTGTACGCCGACGGAACTGGTCCGTTGACTTCAACGACGACACAGCTGTCTCTGACGGGGAATCTGGTCAATGGCAATCCAATACTAGGGTCGGATTCAGTCAGAGTGATATCATAGGATGTCGACAAAACCCAACCGATGAAGAGGCCATCCTGCCTCTTCACCAATTCTCTTTCCATCCACTTTGTTCAATCCCTAGCCGTCTTCTTAAGCGCCTAGATTCAGAAGTCCGAACGAATGGTTGCAGGCCTTTCGAAGTCGAGCGCGTGAAGATCGGAGAGGATAATCGGGAATCGAGAGGCTGAGAAATGATAAACGGGCTTGGACGTTCCGCCCTTGCCCGAACGTTCACGGACGATTGCTCAGAACCTCTTGAAGGTCGACTTCTTGGCGTTGCAGATCGGGCACAGGTCGGGCGCCTCGCCCTCTCCGGTATACCCACAGACCGGGCAGACCCAGATCTCCCCGAACTGGGCGTCCTTCCCGGACTCGACCGCACCCTTGGCCTTCGCGTACATCTGCGCGTGGACCTTCTCCGTCTCGAGCGCCCAGAAGGTGCTCCTGACCGCGCCCTTCTCGTCCTGGAGCTCCGCGACGGCCTTGAACGAGGGGTACATCTCCTGGACCTCGTAGTTCTCGCCGTCGATCGCGTGCTGGAGGTTGTCCTTCGTCCCCTGGATCATGCTCAAGGTCCTCCAGTGGTTGGTCGCGTGGACCTTCTCCGCCTGCGAGATCGCGCGGAACAGCCGGGCGACCTGCGGCTTGCCCTCCTGCTCGGCCTTGTCGGCCCAGATGTTGTACTTCATGTACGCCATGCTCTCTCCGGCGTATGCCTCGTTCAGGTTCCTCTCGGTCATCTTCCTCATTTCAAACTCCCCTCAGGATGTCTTCTGGATTGTCAATCGAACGGCACGATAAGAATCTTTTCCCTATTGGGTCTCAAGCGTCGTCTGGCTCTCGCCTCGAAGAGATTGTTACTTAACGAACGAGCGCATTGACGGGGACGACATGGACCCGGTAATGCACATCCTGCTGCCCCTGCTGGTCCTGCTGGCACTCAGGGTAGACACGCGCAAGGCGGTGCTGTTCGCCCCGCTCGCGCTCCTGCCGGACCTCGACGCCGTGCTCGGGTACCACCGCATGATCCTGCACAGCTTCATCCCGGTCGTGGTGCTCCCGATGGCCTTCATCGTCTACTCGAAGTACAAGAGGCCGGAGTGGCTCATGAGCGCGCTCCTGGTCCAGTACTACCTCGCGTCGCACATCGTGCTCGACCTCGCGGGCGTGGCGTTCTTCTGGCCCTTCACGACCGAGATGCTCTACTTCCAGCCCGAACTGAGGTTCAACCTGATCGGCGGGATCAACTTCGAGTGGCACTTCAGGATGGGCCTGACGGCGTACAAGCCCATGGTCGACACCGACTTCATCGCGCAGAGCACGTTCGCGGTGCTCCTGCTGCTTGTCCTAGCTGCCGTGGTCTACCGGCACGAGGCGAAATCGGCCGTTTTGAGGGTTTGGGCCATCGTGCGAAGCGCCGTCCTGCGTAATTGAAGCGTTTCTGGTAACATTGAACGCTACTGCCTTTGTGCCAAATGTCGGATTATGTGCTAGAAAAGGCTATAAGGTCCCATCGCCAAGTAGGTCGCAGCCATAATCGGGGGAGTGTGAAAGGGAGAATGCTAGCGGTTGCGAAGGCACTTGTCCTCGCTCTTGCGATCACGGGGGTCGCGTCGGCAGGGGCCGCAGCGATGCCGTTGACGAAGGCGATCGACATACACAAGAACCACCTCGGCCCGGACTCCAAGCTTCCTGCGAAGGCCACTCCGGGCCAGCAGAACGCTCTGGACCACCTGCAGAGGAACCAGGAGCGATGGCTCGCGAACGAGCACGCGAACTCCACGGGCAACGAGACCGAGCTGCCCGAGGCGAACGAGACCGCGGAGCCTGACTGATCGGCGCTCGGGCCCCCCGGGCGGGTTCTGAAACCCCTTCTCCAGGTCTTATATAAACCCTTCCCGGATTTCTTGACGGTCGATTTCCGAGCTACGTCTGGCCAATTTGCCGGGCCTCGGGCCAGCAGCGTTATCACTTCGGAGAACGAGGTCGTCCTGATTTAAATAGCCCAGAGGTCAGTAATTTTCCGGAGCTGGGATTCCCGCTGGAAGGTCCTCCGTCCATGCCGTCATATCATAGAGCCATCGAAGATGACCGAGGCAGAGGAAGGGCGAGGGCCACCCTTGCGAGCGTCGTGCTCGCGCTCATGTTCTTCACGCCAATGTTCGTCCTGAGCCCGCCAGCATCCTCGGACCCGGGCGTGGTCGACAACGGCGACTTCACCAGGAGCGTGCTCTGGAACTTCACGGACACCTCGAGCTACTCGCTCGTGAACACGACCGTCAGCGGTGGCCAGGGAGCGCTTCAGCTCGTCAACGAGACCTCGACCGAGGCTCCTGCAGGCCAGCCCCTCCCCGGCAACGCGACCAACATGGACCTCCAGGATACGCCAGGGACGATGACCATCAACAGCACTTCCGTCCCGGTCCAGACCCTGCCCCTGCAGCCGGGGCCCGAGGGCGTCGACACATACCTTGACGAATGGTTCCCCTCGTGGAACGCGGACGGCCTGGACCTCACGATCGACCCTCAATACGACCCGAACCCGTTGTCCAGTAAGCAGTGCAGGATCGTCATGCAGTTCGACCTATCCTCCGTCCCCGCGGGTGCGACCATAGTGAACGCCTCGCTCATGCTCTACGAAAAGGGAGGCAAGGTGCCGACTGTTTACTACTCGATCCACGCGCTGAACGAGACCTTCAACGAAACCTATGTCTCTTGGAGGACCCGCGACCAGACGCACAGCTGGTACCAGGTCGGTGGCGACTACTCGACGGAGTCCTTCTCGAACGGGACCATAGACGGCACCAACGGATGGCACACGTTCGACATGACCAGGCTTGTCGACCTGTGGCTCAGGAAGGCGGCTCCCAACTACGGGTTCATCATCGTCCCCAGGCCCGAGAGCTTCGACGGCACCAAGAGCTTCTACAGCTCCGACACGACCAACAAGCCGGACCAGAGGCCGAAGCTGGTGCTGAACTACACGCTTGGGACCGCCGTCGGGACCTACGAGTCGGTCCCCTTCGGGCCCGGCACGAACTCGACATTCACTCTCGCCAACTGGACCGAAGGTCTCGTCTCGAAGGCTTCGGACGAGTTCTCAGGTTCGATCTCGCCCGACTGGACATGGACCAAGAGCCCGAGCGTGGGCGGAGGCTCCGTGAACTTCGCGACCTCGGGCTGGCTCAATGTCACCGGATCGCAGTCGACCAGCCTCACGAACACGACCATCGGATGCAACTACCTCCATCAGACCGTGAGCGGGAACTTCACCGCCGAGACCAGCCTCCGGACATACTTCTCGATGAGCGGCATGGGAGCCGGCCTCCTGGTCGGGAGCGATGACATGACCTGGCTCGCGATCTACAAGACCGGCCTCCAGGGCAGCGGGTCCATCGTCGCGATGGCCAGCGCAGGGGGCTTCAGCAGCGTGCTCGGCTCGGTCCCGTGGAACGACACGGCCGCGTTCCTGAGGATCTCCAGGGCCGCCGGGACGTACCATCTCTCCGCGAGCGCGAACGGCACCTCGTGGAGCGATGTCGCGATTTACTCGCCGACCTACGACCTCACATGGAGGGTATCGGCTGGCCTGTTCGTCTTCTCCGGGGGGACCGCCTGGAACCCAATCGCAATGTTCGACTATCTTCGCATACTCCCCGTCGACCAGAGCACAGCGCTCGAGCTGAGGGCGCGCACTGGCAACTCGACCTCTCTCTCGGACCCCTCGTGGCAGCCCTGGGGGGTGCCGATCGGCCCGAGCTCCGGGACCACGATCGGGCAAACGGGCAAGTACGTCCAGTACCAGGCCACTCTGAGGACGGGATGGGAGTGGCTAACGCCCTCGCTCTCGGGGTTCGCATGTCACGATGAACGCTATCTTCCGGAGGGCGTCATCACGACCCAGAACATCTACCCGGTCGACCTCAGGGCGTGGGAGTCGATGACCGTCGTCCAATCCCCCTCGACGGGATACATCGTCTACGAGTTCTCGAGCGATGCCGGAGGCACCTGGCAGGCGCTGGGGTCCGGCAGCAGCTTCGTCCTGAACATCACGCAGCCGTCGATGATGTTGCGCATGCTCCTGTTCACGAACGACACGCTGTCCACGCCGACCGTCGACACGGTCGAGATGGTCTACCGGGTGTCGATCGCGTCCTTCAGGCTCACCGTCCCGTCGACCGTGGTCGCGGGCAACGACTTCGTGATGGTGGTCGAGGCGCTCGACCCCGCGGGCGACCTCGCGACGGACTGGAACGGCAGCATCGTGCTCCAGGCGATGGACTCGACGGGCGCAGTGCTCGCGTCCGGGACCCTCCACGTGACCCAGGACTACGTCCCCCTGGGAGGACTGGTCACGATCTCGAACCAGAGATACGACATCGCGGAGACCATCAGGATAGGCGTGTCCGCGGGGGCTGTCAGAGGCATCAGCGCGCCCATCGTCATCCAGCCGGGGCCGATCACATCCCTGACGTTGCAGCCGGGGAACACGACCATGCAGGAGCACACGAGCGAGATCTTCACGGCGACCCCGACCGACGCGTTCGGCAACGCCATCACGGGCTCTCCGATCACATGGACCGCCGAGTCGCGGCTCGGGTTCCTCAACGTCACCACGGGGAGCAGGGTCCTGCTGACGGTGGGGGACTACTACACCGGCGGCTACCTGAACGTGAGCTGCGCCGGCATGAGCGTATCGAGGTGGATCGACGTCCTGCCCTCGAGGCTGCCGCCGACGTTCACATCTCCGTTGCCCGACCAGATAAGGGAGGAGGACGCGCCCGACTGGACCCTGGACATCTCGAGCAACGTGTCGGACCCGGACGCCCCGATCTCGCAGCTCTGCTGGTACGCCACGAACGAATCCCTCGTAACCCTGCACGGCGAGAACAGGACCGGGAGCCTGATAATCTCGTTCTCGACGCAGCTGAACGCCTTCGGCACGGCCGACATCACGATCGTCGTGGCCGACCCCGACGGGATGACCGCGTCGACCGTCCTGAAGGTGGTCATCCTGCCCGTGAACGACCCGCCCACGTTCGACCTCGTGGACCCGCTCACGGTCCACTACGACATCCCGTACACGTTCGACTTCTCCCCGTACATCCACGATCCCGACAACACCTACGCCGAGCTCACGACGAGCGTGGACAGCGCGAACTTCCTGTACGCGAAGACCGACCACCAGTACATCACATTCACCTACCCGGAGTCGATGGACGGCACCACGAGGAGCGTGATCGTGACCGTCCAGGACCCCTCGGGGGCCTCGGCCTCGACCACGGTGCTCATAAGGGTCACGGGCGACCAGGTACCCATCCAGAGCAGGATGCTGCCCGCGCTCGAGCTCAACGAGGGCGAGACGCTTGCGGACTGCGCGCTCTTGCCGGATTACTTCTACGACCCCGACGGCGGGACGCTGACCTTCGAGGCCATATGCGAGCACTCGACCATCGAGATCAAAGCCGACGGATACATCAACGTCACAGCTCCGACGACATGGTACGGGACCGAGTACGCCATCATCAGGGCGATAGACCCGGCCGGGGCGAGAGCCGAGGGCGTGATGCAGATAACCGTGCTCCAGGTGGACTACCCGCCGGTGGTCAGGCCGCTCCCCGACCTGAAGGTCCGGTACGACCAGCGCTACGTGTTCGACATGTCGCCGTACGTGGCGGACCCCGACGACTCGACCGACCAGCTGATGTTCTCAGCGAACGACCCGCACTGCACCTTCGTCGGGGCGTTCATGGACATACTCTACCCCCAGAGCTCGAGCGGCTCCGTCTATGCGGTCACGGTGAGCGTTTCGGACGGGGTCAACACGGTCTTGTGCATGATCAACATCACGGTCTCGGCCGACTACCCGCCCGAGACGGTTCTGGGGAACCCGCTCCCCGACCATTCGTTCCTCGAGGACCTGCCGACGCCCTACCCAGTCCAGGGAGGGCTCGAGTCGTACTTCACGGACAAGGAGGACGGGCAGGCGCTCACGTTCGTGGTCTTCTCGCTCAACTCGAACGTGACGGCGAACGTCACGCAGGACGCGCCCCTGGACTCGAAGGTCAACTTCCAGACGGTCGAGAACTATAACGGCGTCTCGGGCCTGGTCATCAGGGCGGTCGACAGCCAAGGGGCGTTCGTCGAGAGGACCATCACGCTGACTGTGGTGCCGGTCCCGGACCCGCCCAAGCTCAGCCTGCCGCCGACCTTCGTCGTCACCGAGGGCCAGCAGTACATCCTGAGCCTCGAGCAGTATGTGACGGATCCAGACTCGTCCTTCAAGGACAATGACTTCACGTTCCAGATAACCCCGGCCCAGGGCAGCCCGACGGAGACCGAGGGGTACCTCAAGTACATCAGGATACTCCCGGGGATGTTCGTGTTCGACTTCCCGGACGGGTTCGTGGGCGGCGCCAGCAAGAAGACGTTCCAGATAGAGGTCAAGGTCACGGACCAGGACGGCAAGACGGATGTGGGCACGCTCACCGTGACGGTCGAGAGGACCGCGAGCCCGTCCAACCTCCTGCTCATCGCGGGCATGGCGCTCAGCGGCTCGCTCGCGGTAGGGCTGTTCTTCGTCGTGATGATGAGGCGCAAGAGGCCGTTCGTGATCAGGGACATGATGCTGATCCACAACGACGGGTTCCTGATAGGCAGGTACGCCGGGCACGCGCATGTCCAGGGGGAGATAGACGAGGACATCCTGAGCGGCATGCTCACGGCCGTCCTGAACTTCGTCGAGGACTCCATGGTCACAAGCCAGGACCAGCTCAAGACCTTCGGGTTCAAGGGGTTCCAGGTGCTGGTCAAGCGTGGCACGAAGACCTTCGCGGCCATCGTGTTCGAGGGTGACCTCCCGGACAACCTCGAGAAGCCCCTGAGCGCCTTCGTCGAGACCTTCGAGAGGGTCTACAAGAAGAAGGTCATGAACTGGACCGGGGACATAGACACGGACTTCGCGGGGGTCGAGCTGCTGATCCAGAGCTTCGTCCGGGAGCACAGCAGGAAGCGCGGGGGGAAGGCCATGCGGCTCTGGGTGTCGAAAGGGAGCGAGGGCGAGGGCGCGACCGCAAAGTGAGACGGAGGACAAGATAAAGCTTGCCGTCTGGGTGTGAACCGATGCCTGAAAGGTCTATAAACCGCCAGGATAATGCACAATGCAAGGTAGCCACGATGACTCCCCCGATGCCAGAAGGTTTTGAGAGCGATTCCGCTGAACGACACGTCAAGTTCGACATGAGGAGCCAGCTGGACAGGGACTCCACGGGAGGCCGCTCGCGGCCGTTCAAGAAGGACCGGAGGCTGGCGGCGCTCGTCGCGACCGCCATCGTCGCGTGCTTCGTCATCGGAGTGCTCGAGACGACCATCGCATCGGACAAGAACGGGGGGAGGGCGCACACGTCCTATGTCACCCACGCCCCGATCGTCATCACCAGCAACTCGGAGTTCACGGGCGCGAACGGCGTGCTCAGGGGCTCGGGGACCGCCGTGGACCCGTTCATCATCGAAGGGTGGGACATCACGGCGGGCGGCGCGTACAACGAGGCCATAACCGTCGCCAATACCACCGCCTACTTCGTGGTCCAGAGCTGCCACCTGCACGGGTCTGGGACGACTGCGGTCGACCTGGCCGGTGCGCACAACGCGGACGTCAGGTTCAACCTCATAGACAGCGGGAACATAGGCATCAGCGTCTCCCTCGGCGTGAACATCGCCGTCTCGGGGAATACGGTGACGAGCATGGACTCCGTGGGCATCCAGGTGCTAACATCCCAGCAGATGAATGTCTCGGACAACCAGGCGACCCTGGTGGACCAGGACTGCATACTCGTCGTCGACTCCCACGACCTCATCGTCTCGAACAACACCGCATCCATCAGCAACAACACCGGCATGATGATCGACAACGGCACGAACGTGCAGGTCTTCGGGAACGTGGTTTCCTCGAACGGCAACATCGGCCTCGAGCTCAACAACTCGCAGTATGTGACCGTCCAGGGGAACAACTTCACCTTGAACTCGGGCTACGGCATGTGGGTCTCGAGCTCCGCATACGGCCTCATCTACCACAACAACTTCGTCTCGAACACGATGAACGCGTACCAGGAGTCCTCGAGCTACATCCGCTGGAACGAGACCTACTACGCGCAGGACGGCGTCACGGTCATCGGAGGGAACTACTGGGACACGAAGGTCGGAACTGACTATTTCAGCGGGCCCGGCCAGGACCTGCCCGGATCAGATAACATCTTCGACACCAGGTACCTGATAGCCGGGGGCGGGAGCGACTACTACCCGCTCGTGAACAAGACGACCGGGCCCATGCCGATGATCCCCGAGTTCCAGGGGATCCTGTTGCCGATCATCGGGCTGATCGTCGTCATCGCGGCGCTCGTCCAGACGGATGGATTGAAGAGGAAGTAGGACGGAACGCCATCTTTCGGTTTAGTTCGCGTAGAATCCCGTCAGCTGGCCCCCTGGGGAGCCTCCGACGTACACGACATCCGACGATTGGAGAGTAGATGCGACCGTCTGATGGCTGACGACGACCACGCCCAGGGGGAACTGCTGGGCCCCGTCAGTGCTCCACTGGTCCTCAAGGACATAGAACTGCCCTTTCTGGAGCGATATCCCCTCCTTTAGGTCGAACGGCAGCCCCTGGGCGGCGCCGATATCGAACAGCCTCCAGCCAGTATCGCTCAACCGCTGGTCGGACGTGACCTTCGCGATGCCGTGCCCCGACATCCACTGGAAGGCGTCGTACTCGTACCAGTAGGTCTGGTTCTCCACGCCGAACAGCTGCTGGCTGCTGTACGCCACGGGGAGCGTCGACGCCAAGACCACGACAAGGGATACCCCTGCGAGCATCCCGAGCCTTTCCTTGCCCTTTACGAGCGCTGCGAAGCCCAAACCGATGAATACCGCGAACGCGGGCATCAGGAAGTCGAATGTGCGGTAGATGACCGTATACGAGGTGGTATCGAGTCCCCTCAGGAACGCGAACATGATGAGCGAGAGCGGCCCGAAGAACATCGCGAGCACGAGGTTCTTCGCCTCGCCCATCCTGGCGAACGCGAGCTGGACGCCGGTCCAGGCGGGCACAACCAGGATCAGGTACGCCATGAACGGGACCATCGCCGCCAGCGCTGGGGCCGATGTGCCGATGAACACCGGATGGACGAAGTTGTATGCCATGAAGAGCGCCCCGACGGCCGGCACGGCCAGCGAGAGCGGAAGCCTCGAGAGCGACTGGTTCTTCCTCGACAGGCGGACGCAGACCACGAAGAGAAGGAGCGCTACGGCCAGGTACAGGTAGAGGTCTGTCTTTGGGGAGAGGTAGTCGAGATACGGCAGTCGGATGCGGATGTAGTAGAAGATTGCGATGAACCAGATCGAGACTAGGAGCAAGCCGTCGTAGAACCACATATCCTTGGGCCAGAGGTGCCTAGGCTTGCTGGCGTATTCGATCAGAATCGCGAATGTGATGATGATGAAGCCCACCACGGTGGCTTGGTGGTGCGTGAACGGCAGAAGGGCCAGGCTCGAGACAAGGACGAAACCGTAGGGGAGCTTGCTCCTGAGGTGGAAGGAGTAGAGCGCGAGCATCATGAGCAGAAAGCCGAGGGTTTCTTTCCATGTGCATCCGGCCGAGAAGACGAAGGAGCCGATGAGGGCGAGCACGAGAACAGTCGAGAAGCTGGCACGGGTCGAAGAGCGCCAGTATCGCTCGAAGATCGCCAATACGAGAAGAACGGCGACGGATCCCAGGAGGGCAGTAATTAGCTGAGCGGAATCAACTGCCTGGAGTCCCAGCGAGGATGTCACGAACGAGATGACCAGGCCCAGGACTGGCATGTCCGAGACGTAGCCCTGCGCATATGATGCGCTCCCCTGGAATGTGAAGTGGCCGGTGGTCGAGATGGCGTCCGCGACCCTGACCTCGGAGAGGCCGTCGACGTTGTAAGGGAGGGGCGACCATTGCTGGGATAGGCTTCGGGAAAGGACGGCGATGACGAGAAGGACTAGAACGAGTGCGACGAGGCGCAGGTCTTTGGCCATGGACGGGCTCCTTTAGGAACGCCGGATCTTCGAAGAGGGTGGTGGACATAAATAACTTGGCAGAATGGAAGGCCCCGAGGCGAGGGCCTATAATCAGATTGTTGATGAGGCCTCCGCACCGTCCTCTCATTGAACCGGCAATCGTCAGATTGCCTGCCAGACGATAGAGCAAAAAGATTAAGGGCGATGAGCCGATTCCTCAATCCCCCAATGGTATCTGGAGAAGGGCGGGAGACCAAAAGAGTCGTGCCGCTGCATGGGAAGCTGAGAACAAGATGACTGATAGCCAAAGGCCTGTGATAACCGCGGTCATACCCGCGTTCAACGAGGAGAATACCATCCGGAATGTCGTGGAGAAGACTCTCCCGTTCGTCTCCCAGGTCGTTGTTGTGGATGACGGTAGCACGGATTCAACTGGGCAAATAGCTACGAAGGCAGGCGCTACTGTGCTCAGGCATCAACAGAACGAGGGTTATGGGGCGGCTCTTGCGGAAGGTTTCGATTATGTCAGGAACAACGGCGCCAACATCCTTGTGGTAATGGACGCGGATGGCCAGCATGACCCTGGTCAGATACCCCGTCTGGTCGAACCGATAGTCAATGGGACAGCTGACATAGCAATCGGATCGAGATTCATGGATGGTGCTGGGAAAGACGATATGCCCAGATACAGGCGCTTCGGCATCGGCATGGTGAACAAAGCGTGGAACTTCGCCAGTTCGGATACTCTTTCGGATACCCAGTGCGGATTCAGAGCCTACTCAAGGGAAGCGATCGATCGCATCGGCTTGAAGGAAGCGGGCATGTGTGCAAGCCTTGAGATCCTTGACCAGGCATCGAAGAACAACCTTCGACTCGTCGAGGTCCCTGTTTCGGTCAAGTACGGAGGCGATACTTCGACCGTCAAGCCGGGAAGACACGGCATGGAGCTCATCAACTATGTTCTCCGTAAGATGAAGGAGGAGCACCCGCTCCTGATCTTTGGTGGCTCGGGTGTTGTGGTTTCAATGATTGGCCTGGCTTTCGGAATATACTCGATAAATTCCTACTTCGAGTCCCGATATCTACCCTTTGGTCCAACGATTGTGGCGGGCATCCTGATCTATGTCGGCACGCTTATGGTATTCGGAGGACTCATACTCAATTCGATTCAAGCTCTGGCTTCGAAGTTTGAGGAGAAATCATCGAAGTAGCAGGCCTGGGGCGACTCATCCAATCAATCATAATATCTAGCATAGCGCAACAAATATGTGTAATGTGCCCATTTGCACTGGCTGAATAGCGGAGAGGCAGGGATGTCAAACAGTAGAATTCTCGTGACAGGTGGTGCCGGATTCATAGGGACTAACCTAGTGAAGGAATTGAACAAGCGGGGTCACGAAGTTGTTTCGCTGGATCTTCTTCACAACGAACGTGATAGTTACATCCGAGCCGATGTGAGGAGTTATAGACAGCTCGAGAGAGTCTTTGAGAAGTGGCCATTCGACTTCGTTTACCATTTGGCGGCAGAATACGGTCGCTGGAATGGCGAGGACTACTACGAGAACCTCTGGACTACCAACGTGGTCGGCTTAAAGCACATGATTAGGCTTCAGGAGAGGCTGAAGTTCAGAATGATCTTCTTCTCTTCCGCGGAAGTCTATGGAGACTACGACGGCAAAATGGTCGAGGACGTCATGGTCAAGAACCCGATAGGGGACACCTACCAGATGAATGACTATGCGATTAGCAAATGGGCCGGAGAGCTAATGTGTCTCAACTCAGCCAAGATGTTCGGAACCGAAACTGTTAGGGTAAGGCCGGTGAACTGCTACGGCCCAGAGGAGCCGTACAGCCCGTATAAAGGTTTCATTCCGAAGTTCATTTTTCACGCATTGCATGATAGACCATACGTCGTGTACAAAGGTCATAGGCGAATCATCGACTACGTCGAGGACTCTTGCCGAACATGGGCGAACATCGTGGATCGATTCAAGCCGGGCGAGGTCTACAATGTCGGGGGAAGGCCTGAGTGGGAAAGGGACATCAAGGATTACTCTGACATGGTTCTGAAATCCACAGGGAAGAAGGAGTCGCTCGTCACATACAAGGACGCTGAGCCTTTCACGACAAAGGTTAAGCGCATGGACTTCACAAAAGCCGTCAGAGATCTGAAGCACGATCCCAAAGTGCCACCAGAGGAAGGAATCAAGAGAACGGTGGACTGGATGCGATGGTACTACAGATTGGGTGACTAGATGAATGAGGTCGAAGAAACTTTCAAAGGGAAGACAATCCTCGTCACGGGAGGAGCCGGCGCAATAGGCTCCAACCTCGTTCGAAGACTTGACGAGTTGAATCCGAAGAAGATCGTAATCATCGACGACCTCTCATCATCATATGAATGGAACATTCCGAAAGGTCCGAGGATTCATTTCATCGAGGGGAGTATTCTGGATAAGGAGAAGCTCAAGCTGGCTTTCAAGGACAAGCCAGACATCATATACCACCTGGCTGCGCACTTCGCGAATCAGAACTCAGTTGACAACCCCGAAACAGACTTGATGGTCAACGGGATGGGGACTTTGAGGGTCCTGGAGCATGCGCACCTGGTGGACGTCGAGAGGTTCATCTATGCATCTTCCGGATGTGGTATATATGGCGAAGGCTGCCAGATTCCGTTCAAGGAGCACGATGTTTCCATGAAGCTTTACACACCGTACCAAGTAACGAAGATGCTTGGAGAGCTATACACGAACTACTTCTACAACCTGTACGAAATGCCGATTGTGAATGCGAGATTCTTCAACTCCTACGGGCCTGGGGAGGTGCCGGGGAAGTACAGAAACGTCATCCCGAACTTCTTTTTCTGGGCAATGACCAAGAAATCTCTTCCGATCACCGGCACTGGAGAGGAGACCAGGGATTTCACGTATGTGGGGGATATCGTGAAAGGCCTGTTGGCGATGACGCACTATGATGAGGCCATCGGCGAGGCCATCAATCTGGGAACTGGCCGGGAGATCAGAATTGAGAATTTGGCCAAGTGGGTCAACGAGCTTTCGGGGAACAATGCAAAGACAGTCTTCAAAGAGAGAAGGAACTGGGACAAGAAGAGCAGGTTACTATCGTCGATAGAGAAGGCGAGGAAGATCTTGAAGTACGAACCTGGTATGGAGTTCAAAGACGGGTTGGAGCAGACCCACGCCTGGTTCAGGCAGAACTGGGAAGACATAAAGCGTAGTGCGGAGTTCTAGGAAAGCGCTATGCGAATTCTGGTCGTCCAAGAATCGGATTGGCTCGAGAAGGGCCCCCATCAGAGCCACCATTTGATGGAGAGGCTATCCGCAAGAGGGCACGAGATTAGAGTAATTGATTTTGAGATCCTGTGGAGACAGAAGGGACGCTCCTCAAGAATCTCAAAGAGAATTGTGTTTGAGCATGTGAGTAAGGCAGTCGAAAATGGAGAAGTGACAGTAGTCAGACCTCCAATAATAAAAGCTAGACTCTTGGACTATTCTTCTTTGCTCTACACACATACGATAGAAATCAGACGGCAACTAGACGAATTCAAACCCGACGTGATTGTGGGCTTCGGCATCTTGAACGCGTTCATCGCAAGAAGACTGGCAAAGGAAAGGCGAATACCATTCTTGTATTATGTAATAGATGAACTTCATAGACTGGTGCCAATCGAGTTTCTGCGGAATCTCGCCAAAACGGTTGAGAGTCTGAACATGAAAGGATCTGACAAAGTCGTCTCAATCAACGAAGGACTGAGAGACTATACGATTGCCATGGGCGCAAGAAGATCCAATACAGAGGTCATCAGAGCAGGCGTTGACCTGGGCCTTTATGATAGAATCCCTCGGAGCGTCCAGCAATCGACTAGAGCTATGTACGGTTTCTCCGAGCACGATGTTGTCCTCTTCTTCATGGGGTGGTTGTACCCCTTTTCAGGATTGAGAGAGGTCGTGGCAGAACTCTCTAGGCCTCACTGGAGGACCTCCAACATCAGACTGCTGATAGTCGGGGAGGGTGAGATATCGAACGATGTTCATGAAATGATTTCCCGTAACAGGATGGAGGGTATCGTTGTGTTGGAGGGATGGAAAGACTATTCTAATCTGCCGAGATATATCATGGCTTCAGACATCTGTATACTCCCGGCCCATCGCAACGACATCATGTTGAGCATCGTCCCGATTAAGATGTATGAGTACATGGCTGCCGGAAAACCAGTGATCGCTACAAACCTTCCAGGCCTGCACAGGGAATTTGGGAACGACAATGGGATAACGTATGTGGACAAGCCTGAGGACACAGTATTGACGGCTGAAGCGCTTGGAGTGGAAGACTGGCGGACTGAGCAAGGGAGGAAAGCCAGAGCATTTGTTGAACACAACACCTGGGAGAAGAGTGTAGACATGCTCCAGACTCTTGCAGAAGACGCCATAGAAGAAAAGAAATCAAGGCTTTAAGCATCCACACTCTAACACTCATAATCACATCCAGCTACTTTTGCACGAAAGAGATTCGTTCGAACGGCCGTGCGAGCACGCGAATTATGGACCCGGACTTGGACCCCGCCTAGTGTCTTCCTAACAGTGAATCCATACGATTGTCTGCTGACGAATTTCGCATTTACAGAAATTTGACTAATCCGGAACTGCTGGACGAAACGATCAAGAAAGTTCCAATCTGACAACAGTCCAACCGCGCGTCGTGCCGCAACCTGCAATCCAGATAGTCAGATCGCTTCGAATGGCCGACCTACACCATGCGGACCGTTCGTCCAGGTTGAAGACATTCGGAGACATTCCTATACGCACCTTGAATTTCGATTCGCGATAGTAATATAGTAGCCCTTCTGTTATCCTCCATCGAGCAACACTCTAAGGAGAAATGCGTATCAGGAAGGGTACGTATCAACTGAGTCGCATTGAATCTTGTTCATGGTGGCTACCGTGCGAATACTGCAGGTCATTCCCTACTTCGCCCGCTCAATGGGCGGTCCAGTAATGGCAACACACCGCCTATCACGAGAGTTGGTTAAGAGAGGTTTTGAAGTTGAAATACTAACTACCAACTTTAGGCTCGATGATGAGTTTGTGAAACAAGTCAGGGGCGATGGAATTGGCGTTACTCTCGCCACATGTGATATGGCACTAGGTCTGTTTCTTCTTTCCCCTTCAATGAAACTCTGGCTAAGGACAAGAGGCAGAGATTTCGACATAATCCACATGCATGAGTTTCGCTCCTATCAAAACAGCATTGTGCGCGCTTTCGCTAGTAAACACCACATACCATATGTGCTCCAAGCACACGGATCAGTCATACCTTTTCTTGAGAAGAAAACGCTCAAGAAGGTGTATGACCTCGTTTGGGGCAGTAATCTCCTGGAGGATGCATCGATTCTTATAGCGCTAAACGAAATGGAAAAGGAGCAGTATGTCTTCATGGGAGTTGCCCCAAATCAGATTACAGTCATCCCGAATGGAATAGACTCATCTGAGTTTCATACGCTTCCGGAAATTGGCAGATTTCGCGAAAAGTACGGAATCGGCCCCACTGAAAGAGTTGTACTGTACCTCGGAAGGATTCATCGAATCAAGGGTCTCGATGTGTTGGTTTCCGCATTCGCGGAAGTCGCGAAGGAAGTCGATAATGCGAGACTAGTCATCGTAGGGCCAGATGATGGATTTCTGGCACGAGTGAAGAAATCCATAAGGGAGCTGCGGCTAGAGAACAGAACGCTCTTCACGGGACCACTGTATGGAATCGATAAACTGGAGGCATACGTAGATTCGAACGTCTTCGTGCTACCTTCGAGATATGACATGTTTCCGAACTCTGTTCTAGAAGCCATGGCATGCGGCACCCCAATCATCGTCTCTGACAGGTGCGGAATAAAGGATAAGTTGGGAGGTGCGGGCCTGGTTTTCAGATTTGATTCAGAGCAACTGAAACTGGCTTTGTTGAGAGTTCTGAATGATGAAGAGCTTAGAATGAGACAAGGAGAAGAAGGCATGAGAATTGTTGGTCAGGATTTTGCATTGGGACCAATCGCCAGGTTGGTCGAGACAACGTACATGGACGCAATCGCCAGGGCCGAGAGAAGAGTTACATGAACGAGAGTGAATATTGCAGCCGCCCAGCTGAGAGCGCGAGTGATTTGGTTGTCGAGCACCGATATGAGAAGTCTGATAGACTTGTCTCAATGATGAAAAGAATGGAGAGGCACCAATGAGCCGAGTCGCAATTGTAGCACGCAAATGGAGAGCAGAGGATGTCGGTATAAGCCTTCAACTGCATCCGATTCTGAGAGAGTCCAATTCCGTAGTATACATAATATCCCCCTACTACGCTGGAAATCTCGACAAGAACGAGGACTCAAGAGAAGAGCGGCCAATGAGATTTAGCAAAGGCGTTGTGCACAGGGTCACAGCATACGTCTATCTTCAGGCTAGGATAGCTGCGAAGATCCTTATGAGCCGCAAGGAAGTAGACGTGCTCATCTTCCATGTAGGGGGGGACTTGCTTCTTCCTATGTTGACCGCGAAGGTCCTGAGGAAACAGATCATAATACTAACTTCCGGGTCGATTTCCGCCGCATCACGATTTAGCCGCCAGGGGTTTAGTCATGTGCTTGAGGCTGCCGAAAAGATCAATCTCCTGTTGTGCGATAACGTTGTTGCATACACAGATTCCTGCGTTGGCTGCTTCGACCTTGAGAGATACGCAGGGAAGATAATCATATCAAACCCCTACTTTGTGGATGTCGATCAGTTTCAAGTGAAAATTGATTTTCGCCTGAGACCACATGCCATCGGTTATCTGGGAAGATTGACCGAGGAGAAAGGAGTATTCAATCTAGCCCGTTCTCTAACGCTAGTCAAGAACAAGGCCGACCGCCCTATGACGATAATCGTTGGAGATGGTGCCTTGAGAGAGGATTTGGAGGCTTTTCTCAAGAAGAACGGCCTCGAGGACTCCGTATCGTTCCTTGGGTGGCGGGAACACGATGATCTCCCGAGTATTCTTAATAGTCTACGACTTCTTATACTGCCCTCCTACACCGAGGGATTGCCAAATGCGATTCTCGAAGCAATGGCATGCGGGACTCCGGTCTTGGCTACCTCTGTAGGCGGAATTCCAGACGTGATTAAAGACAAGGAGACTGGATTCATCATGAAAGACAATTCGCCCGAATGCATCGCGGAGAGTATTGTGCGAGCACTCCAAGATCCACATTTGGAGGATATTTCGAGGAATTCCCGTGAGTTAGTGGCAAGAGAATATTCGTTTCAGGGGGCGGTGAAGAGATGGAAGAAAGTCCAAGAGGCTATGTCGAAATAGAAAAAGAGGCAATGGAGTCGTGAATTGAGGAACTGGAAGGATGCCTTGAGGAGAGTGGTGGCAAATGCAGTTGAAGAATGAACACAATCCTTCAAGATTGAGAAGAGGGCTCTGTCTCGTCGCACTCATTGCGCTTCTCGCCGCGATAATGCTAGTTGTCAACGCTCATCCTGCAACGAGCTATGAAGTTTCAATCTACGATGCACTCCCGACCTACTTCTGGCTACTCGTCTCAATCCCGATTGTGATGCCATTTATCATTATAATCATTGACAGAGAATCGGTGAGAGATCGGTTGGCTTTGGCAATAATGACCGCGACAGCGTTGCTGGCATTGCTGACATTCTTATCTCTGCCGGTTCTCCGAGGATATGCTTTCTTCAACGGGGGAGATTCATTGACCCATCTCGGCCGGGTCGTTGACATCATCCAGACCGGGAGAATTGGAAAGACGAATTTCTATCCTGCAATCCATATTTGGATCTATGCGACTTCCAGAGTTTCCGACACTGGCGTGATATCAATAATGATGCTAGTACCCCAGTACTACACGACTATCTTCATCATATCAATGTACTCACTGGCGAGATCATTGAACTCGACAAGAAGTGAGACGATGATGATAGTTGCATTGACGATTCTGCCCATATACGGAGCTGAGCATCTCTACGTAGTCCCCTCTGCAGAGGCTTTCTTTCTCGTGCCACTCACGATATCTATTCTGATAAGGAGTCGTGCGCGTAGCATTCGCTATCCAGTCCGATTCGCTATTCCTTTAATCCTGTTACTGGTTCTCTTTCCATTCCTCCATCCCGAAACTACCTTGTTTCTCCTAGTTCTTGTCGCGGTATTGGCCGTTATCGGCCGTTCGATTCGCAGACCCCGGAGGTTGCAGCTTCAAGATGCTCTATGGGGGGGAAGAGGGCTGTCGATCCCTATGCTCATTTCTGGCGTCTCGTTCCTTCTGTGGTTCTCAGCAACCGTCGCGTTCGGGAACACTATCAGGACAGTTTATGATTCGCTGATTTTGAACTTGGGGCAGTCTCCAGTTGCCTACTATTCATCTCTTCTGGCCAGAGCCAACGTCACTTTGATTGGGTTATTGGATTCGATTATTACCGGATATGGGGTATTTCTAATGCTCGTTGTCCTGGCTGCGGCTGTCGCAGTAAGAACACTAATCAGACTCGCTTCGAGAAAGAGCGTTGTCACCCGCGATTTGATACTGAGCGGAATGCTTGCCACGCTGATTCCAATCTTACTGATATTCCTCTTTTTTGATCTGGTAATTGGGACTAGGCCGATGAAGTACGTTCTCATGATCTCGACGATTCTTGCAGGAATTGCCTTGACTTCTCTACTAA
Source organism: Thermoplasmata archaeon (assembly GCA_021789945.1). Lineage (GTDB taxonomy): Archaea > Thermoplasmatota > Thermoplasmata > UBA10834 > UBA10834 > COMBO-56-21. The sequence goes on from JAJYIS010000024.1 coordinate 21,508, forward strand.
GGAGCAAAGAACGGCATAGTGTACGTCCGAACCCCAACTGGAGTAGATCAATAGCAGGGCTCCTCATCGTGGCATGCCTGACTAGTCTTGCGCTGGTGACAGCCTACCCATCGCCTTTGACCAGAGAGCCAAATTACCAGATAACGCATGAGGATTGGGCTGGCATGGACTTCTTCATACATTACAGAAACGACGAAATGACGGCGTTGGACATACAAATCAGCCCGCTCAGGTTTGCAGATGCGCTTCTAGGTGCGGATGTGGAGAAGGTCAATCTGGGCTACGGCAAGTCCGTCCTGCCTGTGGATCATTTTGGCTATAATAGTTCAGGCAATCTTGGTCGATTCTATTCCAGCAACCAGTACTTGATAATAAACCAGATGACAAGGGATTTCTATCCGTACCTCTACCCCGAGTTCAGCCCGTTGTGGAGATATACACCGGATGACTTCAACGGGTTGAGAAGCGACTCCACGGTGAATCTGTTCTACAGTAATGGAGAACTTGACTTGTATGAAATCATTGGGGCAAATCAGTAGCTTCAGTGGACGGCGCTGGCCGACCGCGCCATTTGTCAATTACAGAATCCAATTTGATTGACCTGCGAACCATATATCCAAGTATCTCCCTGTCCGCGGCCAATCGCCTCCCCTGGACCCATTTCCTTCTTGTCCATGTGTCGGCAAGATTCCTGCAGTTCCAGGCGAGAGATTGCGCAAGCGTTCTGATGAATGCTCCATTCTTGTGATAGAGTGCCGACAGAATCGCCATTAAAGTGTCGATCGTGATTGCCACTGGAAGAATCGCTGCAAGATAAGGCACTGAGTAGTTCTTCATGAGGACTCTAAGATTGTTTCTCTGAGCAAGGTACACCTTGGTGACTAGCACATCTTCTCTAAGAGATCTGCTCCCCTTATGAAAACATCTTGCAGCTGGGCAATAGCCTATTTTGAAATTCATGAGACGAGCGAGCCAACAGATATCAAGATCCTCGTGGTAGGCGAATAGCTTTGAGTCAAATGGACCACCGCCCTCGAACCGCTCCAAGAAGTCACGCCTGATAACCATGGCTGCTCCAGAAGCATAGAAGAATCCCCGGTCAACAAATGAATCGAATTGACCACTATCTCTTTGGCATCCTCCTCTGGATGAAGTCGTCCCAAAGATATCGGCAAGCAGACCCGTCGAGTCTATCTCGTCAGGATGATAGTATCTCAGGACCTTGCCTTGGATTATCGCCATGCGCCTGTTTCTATCTGCGAATTCTAGAATGCAGTCCAAGAAGTCTGGTTCAAGGACCGCATCGTTGTTGAGAAGTAGCAGGAAATCTGGATTGAACCGCGTCATTGCGAAATCCAGCCCGACATTTGATCCTCCTGCGAACCCACAGTTGTGAGCGTTTCTGATTATGGTCAAATCCCGCTCATCACGAGCGCTCGGTCCGTGGAAAGACCATCCTTCATCGGCCTTGGCTTCTTTGATCGTTATGTCTGCTCCGTTCTTAGTCTTCCTTGACCTATCGGACAACTCCCTAACTTGGATGAGTCTCTGTTTTGCCCAAGCTAGAATCTGCTCGAAGGATTTGTCGGTGGAGCCATTGTCTACGACCACAACATCGAAGTCCGAATGGGTTTGACAGTATACCGACTCCAGACATTCAATGGTGTCCCTCCATCCATTCCAGTTGAGGATGATGATCGACACACTGACCGTAGAGGAGGAGCTACCACCAGTGTGCTCGGCGTGCGAATTCTGAGGAAATTGAGGACTTTGAATGAAGGGATTCTGCGGACGCACAGTACAAGATCCTGACATATTCACGTAGGACTATAGGGCTCCCCTTTTTAGAGTATTCGCTGTCAGACGCCCATATGGGAAACAGGATATGAAGACTGCTCAAGTTATATCAGCCCTATCTGCAATAATCCCCCAAGAGATATGCAGTAGACGCGCATGACAACGCATTGCTGGACATCGATGACTTTCGGAAGAGGCAATGAAGAAGGTTGCGATAGGTCCAAACGGAGGAGAACACGACCATGAATATTCTCAGCGTAACAATTGCACCTCCCGGAGATGACGCACAGTGGATCAGGATATCTAGTATCTCCAGAACACTGAGAGACCATGGCCATAATGTCAGACTGGTTTCCCACCCGGTAAAAAGACTCCGGCGAGGCGGAAGGGGCAGAAGACAGTATGACTTTCACGATCAGCTAGCCGAGGTAAGTGAGGCAACGGTACCAAGGATTCCATTAATGGAGCTCAGAGAGGTCAAAGAAACCAAGTGCGATATTGTATATGGAAACACCTACGGTGGAGCATTCTTCTGCTTGCCAGGAAAGCTAAGAGGTGTACCTCTAGCAGTCGATATGCACGGAATCCCAGAGGAGTCCCGCCTGTCGGCGGCGCCGGAAGGTCTAGGCCTACTGGAGCAGATGACAAGAAAGCTGATGAGCGAGACCTCCATCCACTTATCTGATGGGGTTATCTGCGTATCCAGAAACATGATTGACTTCTTTCACCAAGTGAAGGGGATTCCAGGACACAGACTCTACTACGTGCCAGAT
>JAJYIS010000123.1 GCA_021789945.1 Thermoplasmata archaeon
ATGACGAGGTCTCGTGGGACCTGGCGTCCGAGCTAAGAGAGAAGTGATGCCCGGGGGAACCGACGAGGTGACTGGAATGAGCGAAATCATGAAGAAGGGGGATGGAAAGACCGGAGAAAGCGTCCTGATGCCGCACAGAGGCGGTGGAAGGACGGTCTTGATCGCGGTCGCGGCGATTGCGGTGATAATCATCATTGTGGCCGCGGCGCTTTCGACAGGTATCCTGGGAACAAGCTCGAAGACGGAGGTCGTAGCTCTCACCGGGGCCGGAGCTACATTTCCAATGCCTCTCATCCTGAAGTGGGATGACCAGTACTACAACGTCACTAACCACAAGGTGGAGGTCAACTACGGCGGCGGAGGGAGCGGCGCTGGGATAACCCAGATCAAGGACAAGCACCTGGACTTCGCAGGATCTGACGCGCCCTTGAGCGCGAATGACTCCTCGACCTACGGCCTCGTGCACATACCTGAGACCTTGGGCTGCGTTGTCGTGGCCTACAACGAGCCGTCGGTTCAGAACCTGAAGCTCGACGGGCCGACCCTGGCGGAGATCTTCATGAATAACATCACTACCTGGAATGATCCAGCGATTGCCGCATTGAACCCAGGAGTGTCTCTGCCTTCGGACACGATAACCACCGTAGTCAGGTCTGATTCATCCGGCACGACATTCGTGTTCTCGGGATACTTAAGCGTGGTCAGCACTGAGTTCGCGACATTATATGGACAGGGGAAGTCGGTGAATTGGCCGAGCGCGATCGGGGCCAACGGGAACCCAGGGGTCACGCAGACGATAAAGACGACAGCGCACTCGATCGGCTACATCGAGCTGGCCTACGCGATGGACAACCAAGTGCCGTTCGCCCTGCTGAAGAACCATGACGGCAACTTCGTCATGGCCTCGCCCGCGAACGCGACGGCCGCAGCTCAATCGATCGGCACATCGCTGCCGAACGGGTCTGGGGATTGGTCGAAAGTCAACGTCCTCAACGCCCCTGGAGCGAACGCCTACCCGATCAGCACCCTGACCTACATCCTGGTCTACAAGGAGCTTTGGAACGACCAGTCGAAGATGAACAAGTCGGCCGCGCAGGCCCTCGTCAACTTCCTCTGGTGGATGGTTCACGACGGCCAGTCGTACTCAGCCAGCCTCTACTACGCTCCGTTGCCCACATCGGTCGTCGCGGTGGACGAACAGACCATTAACTCGCTGACATATAACAGCGTGGCGCTGAGATAGGCGTTCGGAGGCCTCGGCGCACGGGAAGCGAATCTGGAGAATAGCATGGGACCGTCAAAGCCGACCAAATCGCCAAGGCGGCCGCCTTCCGATTGGGACAGGCTGTTCGAGCTCGGGGTCATGGCCGTCGGGCTCTCGACCCTCGTTCTCGTCTGGGCCCTCGTGGCGAAGATGGCGCTCGACGCCTTGCCATCTATGGAACGATTCGGCCCAGGGTTCCTGACGGGCGTCGTGTGGGACCCGACCAAGGAAGTCTTCGGGGCCCTGCCCTTCATCTTCGGGACGCTGCTCACTTCCGGGATAGCGTTCATCATCGGAGTTCCCCTCAGCATCGGGATCGCGATATACCTCTCGGAGCTCGCGCCTCCATGGGTGAGGGGGCCGCTCTCGTTCGTCGTCGAGCTGCTGGCTGCGGTCCCGAGCGTAATCTATGGGCTGTGGGCGATGTACGCGCTCAGGCCGGTCATCGCCAACGACATCGAGCCGTTCTTCAAGAGCGTCCTCGGCTGGACCCCGCTCTTCCAGGGCAATGCCGTCGGCCTCGACAAGTTCACCGCGGGGATCATCCTGGCGATAATGATCATCCCGACGATAGCGTCGGTGTCGAAGGAGGCCATGAGGGCCGTGCCCGACACCCAGAGGGAGGCGGCGCTGAGCCTCGGGGCGACCAGCTACGAGACCACGAGGATCGCGGTCCTGAGCTACGCCCGCTCGGGCATATTCGGCGCGTGCATACTCGGCCTGGGAAGGGCCCTCGGCGAGACCATGGCCGTCACGATGACTATCGGGAACGCGAACAGGATATCGTGGTCCCTCCTGGACCCTGGGCAGACGATGGCCAGCCTGATCGCTAACAACTGGGGGGAGGCACAGGGCATCCAGCTGTCCGCGCTCATCGAGGTGGGCCTGGTGCTGTTCTTCGTCGCCCTCCTGGTCAACCTCTTCGCTAGACTGATGGTAGGAAGGGTCCTGAAGGCCGTCCCGTCGACAGGGGTGGGGCTGTGAACACTTTCGAAGTCCGCAAGCTGAAGAATGAGCTCGCCTCAGCAGCGGCGCTCGCGTGCGTCATCCTCGCTCTCATCCCGCTCATGTACATCCTGTTCGAGGTCGTGAAGACCGGAGCCCCGGCGATCAGCTGGCAGTTCCTGACGAGCAGGACCGTCGGCACGGGCGGCCCTGGAGAGGGCATCGGGAACGCGATCCTCGGGACCCTGCTCCTTTTGTTCTATGCCAGCCTGATAGGCATCCCAGTGGGCCTCCTGACCGGCATCTACGTCTCCGAGTACGGCAACAATAGAATCGGCTACACTATCCGGTTCTTCAACGACGTCCTCGCCAACTTCCCGTCCATCGTGATCGGGCTGTTGGCCTATGCCCTTGTGGTGGACCTCATGAGGCTCGGCTTCTCGCTCATCGCCGGCTCGTTCGCGCTCGCGATCATCATGATTCCGATAGTGTCGAACACGACCGAGGAGGCGCTTCGGATGGTCCCGAACTCACTTAGGGAGGGGGCCCTGGCCCTCGGGGTGCCACGCTGGAGGGCGACCCTCAAGGTTGTGCTGTCCAATGGGCGGAACGGCGTTGCGACGGGGACGCTCCTCGCCATCGCCAGGATTGCTGGGGAGACCGCTCCGCTGATACTCACGGCGTTCTACAGCAGCTACTGGTCGGCGTCGCTGACGGAGCCCATAGCGTCCCTTCCCGTGACGATCTTCAGGAACTACAACTCGCCTTCGAAGGTGCTTCTGGAGCAGGCCTGGGGGGCCGCGCTCGTCCTTATCATGATCGTGCTGAGCATCAACATCAGCGTCAGGCTGCTGTTGAGGAACAGGACCAGTAACGGCAAGAGAGAGGTGATGAAGACATGGAAGGCAAGATTGTCACGGAAGGCCTGAACGCATACTTCGGCGAGGTCCACGCGGTCAAGAACGTCGGGCTCGGGATCAAGCAGAACGCCATCACGGCGATCATCGGACCTTCCGGCTGCGGCAAGTCCACGCTCATCAGGTGCATGAACAGGATGCACGAGGTCGTGAGGGGTGCGCGCGTGAAAGGGAAGGTGCTGCTCGACGGGAAGGACATCTACGGCCCGGCCACGAGCCCCGTGATGGTCAGGACCAAGGTCGGTATGGTCTTCCAGAAACCGAACCCGTTCCCGACGATGAACATCTACGACAACGTCGTGGCGGGGCTGAGGCTGAACGGCGAAAGGGACTGGAAGAAGCTCGATACTGTGGTGGAGCGGAGCCTCAAGCTCGCCGCTCTCTGGGACGAGGTGAAGGACCACCTGGACGCGTCCGGCGTGAGCATCTCGGGAGGACAGCAGCAGAGGCTCTGCATCGCGAGGGCCCTTGCGGTGCAGCCCGAGGTGCTGCTCCTGGACGAGCCGTGCTCTGCCCTCGACCCGATCGCCACCGCGAAGATCGAGGACCTCCTGTTCGACCTGAAGGATAAGTACACGATAGTGATTGTCACCCACAACATGCAGCAGGCCGCCCGGATCTCGGACCACACGGCGTTCATGTACCTCGGAGAGCTCGTAGAGTACGGGGACACGAAGAAGATATTCGAGAACCCGGACAAGGAGCTCACCGAGAAGTACATCACAGGGAGGTTCGGTTGAGCATGAGCCCTAGGAAGGCGTACGAGTCTGAGCTGGAGGAGCTCGACAAGCTCGTGGCGGAGATGGCGACCAAGACGAGCCAGACCATCGACCTGGCCGTAAGGTCCTTCGAAAAGCTCGACACCGACCTGGTGGAGCGCGTGAAAGTGCTCGACACTGAGATGTACTCGCTCAACAACGTCATCGAGAAGAAGTGCCTCGAGGTCATCGCGCTCCAGTCCCCCGTGGCAAAGGACCTGCGCACGATAGGCACCTACCTCAAGGTCATCACGGACTTCGACAGGATAGGCAGGTATGCGCTCGACATCGCGGAGGTCACGGAGCACGCCAAGACGATGGCGCACTTCAAGCCACTCGTGAGCATCCCGCACATGGCCGAGATGGCCGTGAAGATGGTCAACCTGTCAGTGAAGGCGTTCCTTGACAGGGACACGGAGCCGACCAAACAGGTGTTCGAGCTCGAGGACAAGGTGGACTCGCTCTACGATGAGATCTTCAGGGAGGTCATCACCTACATGATGGAGGACTCCAAGAAGATCGGGATAGGGATGAACTACACGCTCGTCGCGAGGTACCTCGAGAGAATCGCGGACCATGCGTGCAACATATCAGAGCGGGTGATCTACATGGTCACTGGCCAGAGGGTCATCAAGGAGTGAACCGGTCTGGACAGCACGCCCTCTCATCAGCTGATGCGTCGCTTCAAGGCATGCGCTGGTCGGTCCCTACCCTATAGCGGGGACAGGGTCTCCCTGTTCCCTCTGGGCCAGACGGATCCCGCATACTGCGCTGTCGGCGTCAAGGTGTGTAGGTCAATGTTCCATTCGCCGTGCAGTACACCCAGTACGCCTGTCCCGGGGTCAGCGTGAAGTCGGTTGGAGGGACTCCCTTGATGTACGTCGAGTAGGTCCCGCCTGCCGGGTTGTACTTCGCGACCATCGTGATCGCCACGCCG
>JAJYIS010000124.1 GCA_021789945.1 Thermoplasmata archaeon
CTCCTCGTTGCTCACGACCGGCACGACGCCGGCCTTGTTCATGATCCTCACCGCGCTCTCGCAGATCTTGGTCATGCCCAGAGCCTCCCTGTCGTAGAATATCGCGTCATAGTGCGGGAGGCATCCGACGAAGTAGAATACGTCCCCCTTGTCCGCCACCTGCATGTCCTTCTTGACCCAGCCGAGCCGGTTCTGCTTGAGGTCGCTGTTGGCCATGACGCGCTGGGTGGCGTGGATGAGGCCTCCTTGGGAGCAGGAGGGCGCCGCCCCGAACTCCACCGCCTCCTCACGCATGCCCCTGATGAACCCCGAGTAGTCGACCTTGTACGGGCACATCGAGTTGCACTGCTCGCATGTCGTGCACGTCCATATGTCGCGGTCCTTCGCGATGTTGTCCACTATGCCCTCCATCGCCCGCAGCACGACCGTTCTCGGGGCGAAGCTCGAGTCGATCTTGGCCACTGGGCAGACGGTGGTGCACTTGCCGCACTCGACGCAGTCGAACGCCCCGGTGTCCTCGATCAGCTGCTTGACGGCAGCGATCGTCTGCTCCTTGGATCTCGGCTTCGTGGCCTTCTTGAGCCTCTCGATCGGGACTGGCCCGAGGGCGCGCACCTCCTCGACGAACTCCGTGACGGTCCTCGCGAACTTGGCCCTCTCGGACGCGTTGATCCACTCGGTCCGGAGCCTCCTGGCGTCCAGCCCGAGCAGGTCGAACAGCCTCTTGAGGGCGTCTATGCGCTCCTGGGCCTTCTTGTTCCCGGAGACGTAGTGGCAGTTGTCCATGAGGCACCCGAACACCATGACCCCGTCGACGCCGTGCTCGAACGCGTCCATGATGATGGCGGGCTCGACGCTGCCGCTGCACATCACCCTCACGATCCTGACGTTCGGCGGGTACACGATCTTGTTCACGCCGGCCATGCTGGCCGAGGGATACCCGCACCACGTGCATGTGAAGGCGATTATGTTCGGCTCGAACTTGTCACTCACTGCTCTCAGCCTCCTCCGAGATCGCGCGGACCATCGCCTCGACCTGCTCCGGCCTGAAGTTGTTGACAGTGATCGCCTTATTGCAGCACGCGACGGCGCACGCGCCACACCCTTCGCACCTGATCTCGTCTATCTTGGACACAAGCACGCCGCTCTTCGGGTCCTTGGCCACCGTGATGGCCTCGTACTCGCAGATCTTCTCGCACCTTCCGCAGCCCCTGCACCTCTGCTCGTCCACGAAGGCCACGATCCGCGGGAACTTGATGCTGCCCTTCTTCATCAGCTCGATGGCGCTGAGCGCGGCGGCCTTCGCGTCCTCGATCGAGTACCTGATCCCTCTCGGCCCCTGCGCGGTCCCGGCGACGTAGATCCCGCGCCTGAACTCGGACGGGAACATCGGGTTGATGTCCTTCATGAACTTGTCCACGTCGGTCTGGATGTGGAGCATCTTGGCCAGCGTCTCGCTGCCGTCGGCCGGCTCCTGTCCCACGGCCAGGACCACGAGGTCCGAATCGATGTTCAGCAGCGTGTCCGAGTCGGTGTCCGATGCCCGCACGAATGTCTTGCTCTTGTCCTCGACGACCTCGGACACTCTCCCTCGGACGAAGTTGATCCCTTCCTCCTTGGCCGCCTGGTAGAACTCCTCGAACCCCCTGTACGGCCCTCTCAGGTCGATGTAGTGGATGTAGACGTTCGCCTCAGGGTCTATCTTCTTGATCTCCCGGGCCTGGCCTATCGCGTATGTGCAGCACACGAGCGAGCAGTGCAGGTTGCCCTTGGTCTTGTCCCTCGAGCCCACGCACTGAATGAAGTTGATCGTCTTGGGGACCTTCCCGTCCGAGGGCCGCCTGAGCTGGCCTCCCTTCTCCCGCTCGCCCACCAGGATCTGTTCCAGCTCCACGGAAGTGATCACGTTCGGGTTGCCATACCGCAGCTCGGGTATGCGCTTCGGGTCGAAGGTCTTGGAGCCCGTCGCGACGATGACGGTCCCGACATCGAACTCCTTCGGGCCTTTCGGGGTCTTGACGGTCACGTGCCGCGAGCCGAACCCCCCGGCGATGTCCGCGACCTCGGAGTCGAGCATCACCTCTATGTTCTTCGTCTGGAGGACGTCCTCGATCTTCGGCGTGAACACGCACTCCCTGCAATACTGGATGCAGCATATGCCGCAGTTGTGCGTCGGGAAGGTCATGCTCAGCTTGTAGGTCCTTCCGCCGAGCTCCCCGGTCCTCTCGACCATGTGCACCTTGTACCCTGCGGCCGCGATGTCCAGCGCGGCCTGCATCCCCGTCACTCCCCCGCCGATCACTAGGGTCGAGGCCTTGATCGGTATCTCGATGTCATCGAGGGGCACGAGCTTCTCGGCCCGGGCGATGGCGCCCATCAGGAGCGCCTTCGCCTTCTTCGTGGCGGCCTTCTTGTCCGGATGGACCCACGCGCAATGCTCCCTGATGTTGACCTGCTCGATCATGTACTTGTTGAGTCCCTCCTCCTCGAGGGACTTGCTGAGGATCTGTCCTTGGATGTTCGCCGAGCATGCGGCTATCGCCACCCTCTCGTAGCTCTTGGCCCTGAAGTCCTCCTGCAGATAGACCTGTCCCTCTCTCGAGCACAGGTCGTCATGGATCCCGACCGCGACCACCCGAGGGTCCTTCTTGACCTCCTCCGCGATCGCCTTCAGATCCACGTGCCGCCCGATCTCGTCCCTGCACGTGCACAGGTAGACCCCGATGCCCTTCCTCTCGGCCCCCTTCGTCTTGTGCTCGTCACTCACAACAGCCACACTCCGTAAGTTTGTTCATGCGTTGTTAAGAATGCTCCGATCCCGCGATCAGCACCCGGCCATCCAACTGTCGTCGTACGCGTCTATGTCCTTGACGTGCTCCCCGCCCGGGGAGACGAAGTACGGCCCGACGGACTCCTGCCACTGCTCGGGGGTCGCGAGCCGCGTCGTCTTGCTTATGCCCGTTATCTCGTAGTCCATCACGCCGTCGAGGGGCTTGAGATGGGTCTCGACGAAGGCCTCCATGTGGCCCCGGCTCCTGGCGAGCACGGAGACCAGGATGGACGCGTTGAACGATTCGAACGTCTGGGCGATGTAGTTGATGATGATGTCCCTTCCCGGCTCGAACGCCGAGATGGTGTCGTAGACCTTGTTCATGTGCTGTGGAAGCGCGTCGATCGTCACCGTGAACCTCGAGAAGTCGCGCGGCCTGTCCGGGGGCATCACGAAGAACCGCATCTTGGCCATGTTGAGGACCCAGATGCCCCTGACGTACTTGAGCGGGGCGATGTGCTTGGTAAGGAAGTCCGCGAGCGCGTCCGGGCTCGTCACGTCGACGATCAGGCTCGTGTCCTCCTGGATGTGTCTTCGGGTCATGTAGAGGACGTTGACATCGCTGGTGTGCCAGCTTGCATGGTTCTTCATGACGTAGTCCCAGACATGGTCAGGATTCACATGCGTCACCAGGCGTCCATCATGGTCGCGGACGATCGACGGCAAGTTGATTCTGACGAGTGTAAACATCCCCCTCACCGAATGACTCAGGCAGGTATCTCGTTCATCCTATAACAGAGTTCCCTCTTATGCTTGGCTGCCTCCAGGCAGGCGTTGGATAAGGAATTGACGTGTGACAAGCATGAGGACTTGACGGGTGTCACGTCCAGCTAGCTCCTCCAACCTCTCCCGCCGCGTGCGAGAGCGAGCGTCACGAGCAGGCTGCAGACGACAGGCAAGGGCAGCGCGCCGAATTCGGGGATCTCCGTGCTCCCCGCTGGCTCGAAGACCATCAGACAGAACACCGAGCTCGAGAGCGAGACGTTCGAGGGGTGGCTCACGAGGATCCCCTGGCTCGGGGACCAGGTTCCATTCTTCCAGTCCAGGGCGATCTGGTCCGTCCCGAAGTAGCTCGTCGAGTCGTTCGGGTACGAGACCGACCTCCGCTCGCCGCTGAAGACGATCATGCTCTGGCCGAGGTACGGGACCGAGCTCACGGATTTGCCGCTGGCCTCCGAAAGGGAGACGGACGCGCTGGAGCCGTTCGCGTCGACGAGTATGCCGCACCCGCCGTAGTAGATGCACGAATGAGTGGGATCGTCCCTGAAGTCCCCGAAGACGACCGAGCCGAAAATGAACGGTAGGTCCGCAGTGTTGAACGCGAAGCTCGTGCCATTCGTCTGAGAGACCTTGGAGGTCTGATTGAGGTAGTAGACCTTCCAGGTGTAGTTGCTCGAGATGGAAGCGGGCTCAGAGCCCACCGTGTTCTTCTGTTCCGTCTTGTCTGATTGCATGATCATCCAGGGGAGCAGGAACCCGACCGCTAACAGGACGATGAGCGCCGCGAAGACATGGCGATGGCGCCGCATAGGGCGAGCCAACGCGCTCCTCGAGCGGACGTCTGCAATGAGCCCTTCCGAGCGTGGGATCAGCGGCGCCATTCGGCCCTCGAGTGCTCTTCAGCGAATTAGCCTCAGTCTGTGTGGCTATCAGCCTATCAATATCAGTAACGGGAATCGGGCGTGAGGATATCTCTTGCACCATCCGGTGCCTTCCTTCCGCCGGCTTCGAGGCGGGGGCCCGAGACGGTAGTCCTATTCGGCCTCGGTTCGCCTCAGAAGAGGATCGATAGACAGGTCAGCGCCCCTTCGCACTTCGGGAACTCGGTCATCTCGAGTTCGATCACCTCGAAGCCCGCGCCTTCCAGCAGCTCCTTCGCGGACGGATATCCCATCGGCATGACCGCGGTCCTTCCGACGACGATGTTGTTCGTTCCGTACCATTCCTCG